>JAKLQB010000371.1 GCA_022013615.1 Desulfobacterales bacterium
TTCGGTCGGGCACTATTTATCCACACCAAAGGCGTATTTCTTGATTGCCTCAGCGATTTCACGGCTGAGGTCAGTGATCGCCCGGCTCTGGGCTGAGACCAGCGCCTTATAGCCCTGCGAACTTAGAGGCCTGCTGAAGCTCGATTGCCTCGTCAGCAGCATTTTTCTGTCATTCTCTCTGAAGATGGCCCAGCGAGCGACCAGTGAGGCATTCCCCCCGATATTGCCATCCATGCGGATAACCGTCACCTCGACCTGGTAATCGATAGGTGTGGGCCCCTTCCAGGGAAATATGGAAATCGCATCTGCACAGAGCAGGGTGGATAGGTTTTCCACCAGAACGCGGGAGAAATTGTCCTTCAGAGGCTCTGCCCATTTGTCGAACTCGGCAAGGTTCAGTTCATTTTCGCTTACGCGGGTCACGATCTGCGGCCGATCAAGGTACGCCGGGAACTCGACAGGACCGATCCCGATCGCAATACGGCCTTCATCTTTTAAGGCCTGTGACTCTGCATTTGAGCTGGCCAGGGGACTCAAAACGTAAAACCTTGTGGGCGCAGAGATAGCGCATCCTGCGAGATGCATGAGCAAAGCGACGATTGTCAGCATTGAAGGTCGAGAAAATAAAAGTTGCATCATTTCATCTCCTTTACGATCCACCCTTGCCGCGCAGCAGGGCTTCCGGATGACGTTCGAGATAATCGGCCCAAACACGTATGGACCGGGCAGCAGCCGACAGCTCTTTAAGGGTGGTGGTAATTTGATAAATCATTTGTGAATCCTCACCGGTGAGGCCCTCTATCGTATTAAGCGTCTTTTTGGCTTCCACTAAAGCGGCATTAGCCGATTTGGCGGCCTCGTCGATCCTGGATCCCAGCCGGGTAACTTGAGCATCCACATTTTTCACCAGTTTATCGGCGTGTCTTTCGGTCTCAACAATCCCTGATAAAACCGGCTTAACCTGCCTATCCACATTCCGGGCAAGCTTGCCATAGTCCTTCACGGCCTCTTCAACAGTGGATACCAGCGGCTCAATCCTGCTATCGATATTCTGTACAAGCTTGTTAAGGTTTTTTAAAGTCTGTTCCAGGGAGATCAGGCTTTCCTTCACTTCCCTGGAATTCACAACCTTTGCAATTCCATCAACAGCAGAAAGTACTTTGTTTAAGATGTCCTCGATTGGAGCCTCCTCAATCTGCTTGACCAAATCATCCATGCCGGACCTGATCGTCGGGATCTCCAGGTACTCAGAATCGCCGGCGACCAGTTTTGCAGGTTTGTCGCGGTGAAAATCCAGTTCCACCATTAACTGGCCCGTAACCATACTCTGCACTATAAGCTGGGCTCTCAGGCCACGTGCCACCAGCAACACCAATTGTTCTTTCGGGCTTAGATCTAAAGCCTCGTCGCCTGTTAACATAAAATGTTTACGCTCTACCTCGACGAATACCGGAATTCTAAAAGACAAATCGTCTGTATTAGCAACCAGCAGGATATTAGTTACAGCTCCGATTTTAACTCCCCGGAAGACAAGAGGGGCTCCTACATTCAGGCCTTTTACGGAACCTTCGAAATACATCACGTAGGTCTGCGTTTTGGTCAGGAATTTGCCGCTTCCAAAGACCAAAACACCGACCACAATCAGAGCCAGCGCCCCTACGACAAATCCACCGATAGCAGTCTTATTTGCCTTTTTGCTCATGAGTTATCTACTCCCCAGCATTAACAACCTTGTAAGTTTATTTCCTCCGGTTCTGAAGTGTGCAGTGCTGAAAAGCGAACCGGAGTAATGGAGTAATGGAGTGTTGGGGCAAAAACAGATTTTTTTCCATTACTCCACTGCTCCATCACTCCATGAACGGTTGCCATTGTTCGTTTACGTCTATCCTTGTTCATTGTAGCGCCCTGAAGTTCCGAACTACTTTCCTTTCCCGATTCCTTCCTCGCCCCGAGTAAGAAATTTGTGAACCTTTGGATCCCGGGACTCGGCGAGCAGTTTTTTGGGGTGCCCGCTGGCGATCATGGTCCTTGTTTCCGGATCAAGAAAGACCGAGTTATCTCCAATGGCGAAAATGCTCGCCAGTTCATGGGTTACGACAACCATTGTTGACCCGAGGCTGTCCCGAAGCTCGAGAATCATGTCATCCAGGCGCCTGGAACTGACCGGATCCAACCCAGCCGAGGGTTCATCAAAAAAGAGAATGTCAGGATCCAGAGCCATTGCACGCGCCACACCTGCGCGTTTCTGCATGCCTCCGCTAATCTCCGAAGGATAAAACTCCTCGAATCCGGATAGGCCTACCATCGCAAGTTTCAATGAAACCACTTCCCGAATCTGGCCAGGACTTAGATCCGTGTATTCTTCAAGGGAGAGCGCCACATTCTCAGCCAGGGTCATTGAGCTCCACAGGGCGCCACTCTGAAACATAACTCCGAAGCGTCGCATGGTGCGGTCCCGTTCCCCAGGCTCCGCCTCCCAAAAATTTATTCCTTCGTATAGAACCTGACCTTTTGCAGGTTCCTTAAGCCCGACCAGAGCCCGCATTATCGTGCTCTTTCCACATCCGTTTCCACCCATAATAAGGAATATATCGCCGTGTTGTATTGTAAAATTAAGATTCCGCTGTATTGCGAAGCCCCCATAAGCCATGGTGAGGTCTTTGACCGTTATATGGGCTTCCCGTTGATTCATCCTTCCCCTATATTCCCAGCACATTACAAATAATCGTTATGATTGCGGTTGCAACTATAATACTCACAATTCCCGTCACCACGGCCGATGTTGCGGCATCTCCCACTGCCGAGGCGCTACGTCCGCACTGCAACCCCCTGAGACACCCGGCCAGGGCCACCAGTACTCCAAATACAGCGCTGTGAAAGAGTCCGATCCAGAA
>JAKLQB010000372.1 GCA_022013615.1 Desulfobacterales bacterium
CTACTCCAAATCCTATCCTGTTGAGCGATATTACCGGGATGCAAGGGTGACGAGGATCTATGAAGGAACCTCGGAGATCCACCGTATGGTCATTGCAAGAGGGGTATTGGGAGAATAGAGGATCAACTATATAATCGCTTAGTGATTCTATCAAGTTAACATAAATTTTGTAGCTTGATGGCTCTTACGAACTGGAGAAAACTTTATGGGAATTCAAATAATCGTATGCATAAAATCAATAATCGCGAATGGACTGAATGAACGGGTTGTTCGTTCATCTGATTCACGCGAGCTTAACCCTTATGATCGACCGGTTTTGGAAGTAGCGTTGCGCATAAGGGAAGAGCTTAGCGGAACAATAACAGCTCTTTCCATGGGACCTGAGCCGTGTGCTTTTACCCTGAATGAGGCCATGGCCATGGGCGTTGACCGTGGCGTTTTGCTTTGCGATCCTGCCCTTGCCGGGGCGGACACACTGGCAACCTCCAATGCTCTTGCCGCTGCAATTAAAAAGCTCGCTCCATTCGACCTTGTTCTTTTTGGTACCAGGGCCGCTGATAGCGACACCGGCCAGGTGGGCCCGCAGACTGCGGTTCTTCTTGATTTGCCGCTGGTCACAGGGGCACATTCCGTTGAGCCGAAGGACGACGGTCTTATTGTTGAGCGCAGTGCTGACGGCTTTCTGGAGTGTTTTGAGGTTTGTTTCCCAGCAGGCCTTACCATACATTCGAGTGCAAACCAGCCGAGAGACGTAGGGCTTTTAGGGATCCAATTGGCTTTTAAGGAAAGAGAAGTGAAAAACTGGAACCTGGCGGACCTTGATTTATCTGCGGATCGTGTCGGAGAGGCGGGATCTGCCACTAACGTGCTCGCTTTGTCGCGAGTGGAAAGTGTTAGAAAATGTGAGTTCTTATCTGGCTCGGCCGTGGAGCAGGTCGACGCATTGATAAACCGGCTGTCAGCGTCAGGCATGATTTAATAAAGAAGATTTAGAGGTTATGTAATCTCTAAGCCAGGACAGCTACTTCAAGGATTGGGATGACACCTATGGGAAATAATGCAGGAGCAGAGATCTGGGTCGTTGGCGATTTAAGGAGTAAAAGGCTTTTTGGGTTTTGCCTCAATGTATTGGCCAAGGCCCGACATCTGGCCGGGTCAATGTCGGGAAAGGCAACCGTTGTGCTCATGGGTTCTTCAGCCGATGTTCAGCGAGATAGCGCCCGTGGGTTACAGGCATATCTTTCGGTTTCCTCCGCTGCCGAAGAGTGCATCGCACACGGTGCAGACTATGTTTACATTCTTGACAATGAAAATTTGGTCATACCGAGGGCTGATATTTATGCGGCGGTTTTGGCCAATGCTGTTTTAAGGCGTGGCCCAAAACTTGTATTGTTTCCGCTTACGGACTTTGGCCGTGAGCTGGCAGCCCGGTCTGCCAGAATCAGCAACGCTGGTCTAATCGCCCAGTGCATGGATCTCAACGTCGAGGGAGACAGGGTAGTGGCAAAATGCCACTCGTGGGATGGTGAGGTCATGGCCGATATCACCTTCTCCGATAGATCTAAGACTGGATTTGCGACCGTACAGCCCAATGCATTTCAAGCGGTTGAATTTCAGGGTGAGCCTGGTGTCATAAAGTGGATCCGGGTAGATCACCTTGACATGCCGGAAAGGCTCAATCTCCTATCGAGTTTGGCAGAGTCTGATAAAAAACAACAGCTTGAAGATGCCAAGGTAGTGGTGGTGGGAGGGGCTGGTCTTCACAGCCATGACAATTTCAGTCTGGTGCGCGAACTTGCCGCGGCTTTGGGTGGTGAGGTGGGCGCAACCCGACCGCCGGTGTTTCAGCACTGGGTGGAGGAGGAACGACTGATCGGACAGACAGGAAAGACGGTCCAACCCAATCTGCTCTTTTCTATCGGTACTTCGGGAGCAGTACAGTACACTGCCGGGATTATGGAGGCTAAGACCATTGTTGCAATTAACCGGGATAAGAATTCCCCCATCTTTCAAGTTGCCAATCTCGGGATTGTGGGGGATGCGAAGACCTTTCTGCCGCTGCTCATATCTAAGATCAAGCAGGAAGCATTGCGCAAGATGGCGGGTGTTATAAAGGGAGACGTTAAAGCTGACAAAGGAAATGGCTTTGGCGAGAGCGTTCGCAAGCTGCGAGCATTTCAGGATTATTCCCAGGAGGCGTTAGCCCAGGCCACTGGTGAAACCCAAGAGTTCATAGAGAAAGTAGAGATCGATGAAATTACTCCCCCGGTGAGCTTTTTATTAAGATTGGCCAGGGCCCTGAAGGTTGATGCGGGTATATTTTTTCGCAAGGAAGAAAAAACGATGGCTCGAAATCTACGTTCCCAGGCCTTCGTCAAGCGCACCCGAAACTACTCCTATAAGACCCTTGGCCCTGTTACTGAGAACGATCACATACGTGCCTTCATGGTTACTATCGAGCCAAAGCAGGTCCACAAACCAGTAGCTTACAAGCACGAGGGTGAGGAGTTCCTTTTCGTCATGGAGGGGGATCTCCGGCTCACACTTGGTAATAAAACTCACCACCTTAAATCTGGCGAGTCCATCCATTTCAACTCTGAAGTTCCCCATAAGCTGAAAAGCATCTCAAATGAGCTGACTCGCTGTCTGGCAGTGCTTTATACGCCCTGAAAACGGGAAGGCATGCATCATCGTTAAGGGGCAACATCCGAGGTATTTGGTGTGGGCGTCTCAACTGTTTTTTTCCTGCGTTGCTGTGACCATGCCTTCAGGACGGCCTGAACAAGGGTGGCTAAGGGAATGGCGAAAAACACACCCCAGAATCCCCACAGACCGCCGAAAACAAGCACTGCCACCACGATTGCGATGGGATGGAGATTGACTACTTCAGAGAACAATAGTGTGACCAGCAAGTTTCCATCCAAGATTTGAATTACAATATAGGCGATCACCACATAGGCACAAGGTGAACTCCATCCCCACTGAAAGTAGGCAATCCAAGCTACTGGCAGGACCATTACAGTAGCGCCAATGTATGGCACAAGGACCGAAAGTCCCACGAACAGGCTTACCAGCATGGCATATTTCAAGCCCAAAATTGCGAAGGTCAGATAGCTGGCGGCCCATACGATTAAAATTTCCCAGAACTTACCTCGGATATAGTTACCAATTTGCTGGTCAACTTCGCGCCACACCTCGGTTGCCAGCCTTCTATTGTCGGGCAAAAAACGTTTCACCCACTGTAATAAGCCGTCTTTGTCCTTAAGGAAAAAGAAAACCAATAGAGGTATGAGGAAGATATATACCAGCGTCCAGATAAAACCGCGCACAGAGGCCACGGAAAGAGATAGTACCTGTTGTCCTAAGCGTGTGAGTTCAGAGCGCAAAACACTGATTATGTCTATCACCTGTTGTTCGGATACAAAATCCGGATACCGTTCGGGTAAACGTAAAAGTTCTCGTTGCACCCAGGAAATCTTTGATGGCAGTTCCTGAAATAACTCCACAACCTGCTGCCACAAAAGGGGGAACAGCCCTAATAGCAAGAAAAGCAAAAAAAACACAAAGCAGAGAAAAACCACCAACACTGCGATTAGACGGGGGACCCGCCGTCGCTCCAGTATATTCACCAGCCCTTCCAGCAGGTATGCAATCACAACACCCGCAAGGACCGGAGCAAGCATGTGTCCCAGTAGTAGAAGTGCTACAGCTCCTGTGATAAGCAGAACTGTCAGGAGGACGACCTGAGGGTCAGAGAAGTGACGTCTAAACCAGTCACTGATAAACTGCATTAGCCGGTACCTTTAATATTGTTTAAACAAATGCCATTTGTACTTAGCGTTTTCTTTAAGACTTTTTCTTAGCCTTCAAACCAAGGATCTTTTTTTCCAGTTCATCTATTCTTCTTTCCAATGCCTCAATTTTTAATTGCCTTTCTGTCTTGCCCATCATTGCAGTTTCAGTATTTTGTACATTTTGAGGGCCTTCTTCTTTAACTATTCTATCGACGCTTGAAGAACCTATCCCAAATTCCCTGGCTATTTTTCTCATGGAAAGACCACTCGCATGTGCTTCTTTGATCTTCTGCCTTGTTATGTCATCAATCCTTTTTCCTGCCATTTTTGTCCCTCCCCAAGGATTAACCGGTTGGTATTGTTATGAAAATTGCTGTTATTTCCCGATTACAATTTTTTTATACGGCGCCAGCTTGCATTGGGTTATCAAATAACCATAATAGGGTTTGTCCTTAAATGCTGGTAAAAAAAGTTAGGATGATGTGCTTTGCACATTACAATTCTAAAAATAACATATCCTTGTGCCTTTCCGCTACCTATTTTTGAATGATGATTATCGGAAGCTTGAAGATATAGGTCATAACGGGATAAAGCTTTAGGTGGCCCGGTCTTTTAGCTAGGGCAGGCCGAACATGAAATTGAGGAGCAGGCCGGCCACTGGTTCGCGGTCGTCCTTGGTGTTGTAAATCCAGTATGCAACTCAGCACGAGAATGGAGACAATGGTAGCATAAAGAAGAAGCTGAATATAATCTAAGTATCTGAGCGAGAGCTTGAACACCGTGGCCACAGTGGACCACAATAATGCTGTTGACAGTCCGTATATATAGGCTTTTTTTTATTGTTAATCTCCTTTCCGGTCTTTTATTCGATATAGACGAATGACCGGCAGGATTTGTCTACAATATGGGAAAGAAAAGGGAAACCCCGGTAAATATTCGTTACTGGGCGCCACTGCAAATATGGTTTGACTTCACCGATCAAACAAGTTACTCTCGCGATTAATTTAGTATGCAGGGAGGCGGTCTGCGGCAACGGCTGCTGCGGACTGAAATAACAACCCAAACTTAAGAGAAGGAGGAGCTATGGAGGTCAAAAAAATTTTTTTACCCGAGTCGGAATTGCCGCGTCAATGGTACAATATCGCAGCCGATATGCCAACACCGATGGAGCCGCCGCTTCACCCGGGGACAGGGAAGCCTGTAGGCCCGGACGATCTGGCACCCATCTTTCCCATGCCGCTCATAGAGCAGGAGGTAAGTCAGGAAAGGTGGATTGATATCCCTGAGGAGGTTCTGGAGAAGTATGTCATCTGGCGCCCCACGCCCCTTTACAGGGCCTACCAGCTTGAAAAATACCTGGAAACGCCTGCCAAGATCTACTATAAAAACGAAGGCGTAAGTCCGGCAGGAAGCCACAAACCCAACACTGCCATAGCCCAGGCCTATTACAACAAGATTTCCGGGACCAAGCGGATCACCACAGAAACCGGTGCGGGTCAATGGGGAAGTGCCCTGGCCATGTGCTGTGCCATGTTTGGCCTGGAGTGCGATGTCTGGATGGTGAAGATTAGTTTTAATCAGAAGCCTTATCGCCGCATGATGATGGAGACCTGGGGGGCCAAGTGCGTGGCAAGCCCCAGCACACTCACCAAGGCAGGGCAAAAAATCCTGGATCAGGATCCGGATTGTCCTGGAAGTCTTGGGATTGCCATCAGTGAGGCTGTAGAGGCAGCTGTCATGGACGAAAACGCCAAGTATGCCCTGGGAAGTGTGTTAAACCACGTAATGCTACACCAGACCGTTAATGGCCTTGAAACCCAGAAGCAAATGGCCATTGCCGGCGATTACCCGGACGTGGTTATTGGGTGTGCTGGTGGAGGCAGCAATTTCGCGGGACACTGTTTTCCCTTTGTGCGGGATAAAATTCATGGCAAGGATATAGATATAATTGGTGTAGAACCCGCCTCCTGCCCAACCATGACCAGGGGGCCGTTTGCCTATGATTTTGGGGATACGTGTCAAATGACACCCCTTCTTCCAATGCACACCCTGGGCCATGGTTTTGTGCCTGCACCAATCCATGCGGGCGGGCTTAGATATCACGGCATGGCGCCCCTGATCAGCCAGCTTATTCTTGACAACCTGATTAGACCTGTGGCCGTTCAGC
>JAKLQB010000033.1 GCA_022013615.1 Desulfobacterales bacterium
AGATCATAGGAAATTTCCGCGAAGAACATCCTCTTATATCCGTTGTGCTGAGTATTTCCGACACCAATGATATCGAAAGCCGTGTTCTGAATGGCCATCTTGAGCTGGGTATAGTTGGGTCCAGGCGTTCGCACAGAAATCTCATACACCACGAGTTATGGAAAGATGAACTGGTCCTTGCGGTTCCTGCCCATCATCGGTTGGCGAAAATGAGGGCGGTTTCTATTGAAGAACTTTCAAAGGAGCCTTTTATTTTAAGGCAGGCGGGGTCAGGAACCTTGAAAATTATGGAGGATTACCTTAAGACATCAGGTTCAAAGGCCATTGATTCGCTTCATGTGGTAGCACGCTTTGGAACATCCACGGCAGTTAAAGAGGGCATAAAGGCCGGGCTTGGCATTTCAATCCTTTCTTCAAGGGCACTGGATACGGAACTGAAAACCGGTATTATTAAGGCGCTTAAAGTCAAAGGCCTTTCTATGTTTAGAAACTTCTATTTAATCAGAGATCGAAGAAGAACTGCTTCTCCATTATGTCAGGCCATGCTTGTTTTTCTGCTGGCCACTTCTAAAGAAAAGGAAAACATTTGACAGGATACGTGAGTGATTACAATTGAGGAGGTTAACACGATGATGAACAAAACTGATTTTCCAAAAATGGCTCTCGTGCGTATGAGCCTTTATGAAAAGGAAATTGAGGATGTTTCCAAAGAAGTTGCAGAAAGCATGGCCTCCTTATCCCTTGATAAAAGAATAAGACCTGGACAAACCATTGCTGTTACCGCAGGAAGTCGCGGGATAGATAGAATTGACGAAGTGACAAGAAGTTGTGTGGATGTACTTAAAGGGGCGGGCGCTAAGCCTTTCATATTTCCGGCCATGGGGAGTCACGGTGGGGCAACAGCAGAAGGGCAAAAAACCTTGCTCTCCCACATTGGAATTTCAGAAAAAAAGATGGGTGTTCCTATATTTTCTTTCATGGACGTGTCAGAAGTTGGTATTACTCACAGGAACGTGCCAGTCTATTTAGACCAATATGCCTCAGATGCCGATGCCCTTGTAGTTATTAACCGCATTAAAACCCACACAAAATTTGAGGGGGATATCGAGAGCGGTCTCTTTAAAATGATGGCCATCGGCATGGGGAAACATCAGGGTGCAAGCGTTTATCACAGGGCCGCAGTTGATCACGGCATGGAAGCGATTATAATTGATGCTGGTCTGATGATTCTTGAACGTTGTCCTGTGCTTTTTGGGCTCGGAATTGTGGAAAATGGCCTCGGTCGGATTACTGAACTCAAAGCCATTCTTCCCGGGCAAATGCTGGAAGAAGAAAAAAGGCTCCTTGCCTTATCCAAGAAAGTCATGGCGAAAATACCATTTGACCAAATTGATCTATTGATTGTGGATGAGATGGGAAAGAACATAAGCGGGACAGGAATGGATTCAAAGGTGATTGGACGGCACAGGGATCTTATTGGCGATTTCTGGATCCAGCCTCATCCCAAGCGGATATTAGTACGGGACCTGACGGATTTGTCCGATGGAAATGCCACCGGGGTTGGACTTGCTGATTTTATAACAGATAGATTAGCAAAGAAGATTGATAGAGAAAAAACGGTCATCAATTGCCTGACAGGACTTTCCCCTGAGAAGGCCGCCACCCCTATTACCTTTCCCAACGACAATGAGGCTATCGGTGCGGCCTTACAAACGGTTGGGATCAAAGAAATAAATAAGATGCGGGTGGTCAATATCCGGAACACCCGTAAACTTGATCAGATGTATGTATCAGAGGCATTTTCACCTGAAATTGAACGTAATTCGTCCATCGAACAGATATCCCCATGGTTGCCAATGCCTTTTGACCAGGAAGACAACCTGATTTCACCTTTCTGAAATCCGTTTCTCAAGGCCATAATGAGAATTGCTAAAAAGGAGCTTGACAGATTATCGGTGGTATGCAAGTTATTGTTTCAGTAAAGTTTTTTACTCATTTTACGATTCGAACTTAATTAAACCCTAACGTTGCAAACCCACACCGGCAAAAACCGCTACGCTCGCACCAGAGCACACCATCTGCGCCTGTGCTCGCGTCGGCCAGGATCTCACATACTGTTAAGTATGCTACGACCTGTCCGAGGCTGTGCTCAGCCACATCTGACGCACTCTGGAGCGTTTTTCCTCGGTGCAGGTCTGCAACGTTAGGGTAAACTCAATCAAAAGGGGGTGATTATCGACATAGAATTATTGTAGTTGTTTCTCGAAGAGAAGGAATTAAACGGATCTTAACCTAAAGCTACTAAATAAAGGAGGTAGTATTATGAAACTTAGAAAACTGATCTTTAACGCAATTTTGGTTATGGTTATAGGCCTTGTGTTTGCAGTTGGTCCTGTAAGTGCTGCTAAGCGGCGTTACGTATCTATTGCTTCCGGGTGGGTAACGGGGGCATATTTCCCCATGGCCGGTGCTATATCACGTATAGCATGGAACCATTTAAAGGAGGAAGGCATAAAAGTAACAGCGGAATCTTCCGGAGCATCTGTTGCAAACGCGAAACTCATTGGATCGGGTGATACGGATTTCGCCATATTGCAGAACGATATCGCCTCCTATGCCCACTATGGAAAGGAAGGCATGTTTGAAGAACCTATCAAAAACCTGTTAGGTGTCTGCACACTCTTTCCTGAGCATGTACAGCTTGTTTCACGTACAGATTCTAATATAAATTCAGTGGCCGACCTGAAAGGTAAAAAGGTTGCTATTGGTCCAGTTGGGTCCGGCACAACCGAAAACGCAAAGCAGATCCTTGAGGGCTGGGGGCTTAGCGTGGATGACCTGGGAAAGGCCGAGCAGCTTACAGCATCACAGTCGTCTGATTATATTAAGGATGGCCGGCTGGATGCAGCCTTTTTTACCGTTGCCGTGGGAGCGGCCGTAATTCAAGACACGGCTTTGTTAGTAGACTCAAAGATTGTCCCTATAGAAGGCCCGAATGTTGATAAGCTGATCAAAAAATACCCCTTTTATGCAAAACAGATAGTACCAGGAGGGACATATAAGGGGAACGATAAAGATGTTCCTACTGTATCAGTAATGGCAATGTTGTCAGCCAGGGCCGACCTGGAAGATTTTATCGTCTATTCAATCATTAGCGCAATGTATGGAGACCTGCCTCAATTGCAAAAAGCCCATAGCAAGTTCAAGGATATTTCCGCTGAGACAGGCCTTGTGGGCATGAGCATTCCCCTGCATCCTGGTGCGGCAAAGTTCTTCAAAGAAAAAGGCATCAAATAGTATTCTGATAACAAAGTCACGTGGTTTGAAAAAAGTGCTGGAGCGGCTAATATGGCCGCCCCAGCACTTTGCTATTCATTAGGGTGGAGGTGTTGTTGTGCCTGTAAAGGAGACCCAGGGCATAGATGCCAGCAAACGGATGGCAAAAGAGTCCGAGGCGGGGTCCCGCTCACTGTCTGGTAGGGTTGGAGGATTAGTCGCCGGCATTGCCATAGCCATGTCATTATTCCAGCTTTACACTGGATTCGCTGGTGAATTGCCCGGTTCCAAGCAGCTTTCAATACACCTCACATTTGCACTGGTCCTTTGTTTTTTGTGCTTCCCTGGCTCAAAAAAATCGCCTCGACATAGAATTGCCATACCTGATATAATCTTGGCGATTCTCGCAGGCGCCTCTGCCTTGTATCTCTTTGTCAACTATGAACACGTGGTCACCTCGGTGGGTGACGCCGCGTCATACGATCTTGTAATCGGGGCTGTCTTATTAATATTGGTCCTGGAGGCTACCCGCCGCAGCATTTCCCCTATACTCCCCATAATAACCATTGTTTTTTTACTTTATGCCTACCTGGGCCCTTATTGCCCAGACGTCCTGGCGCACAGGGGTTTCAGGGTTAAACGCATCATAGATCATATATTTATGTCCGGAGAGGGTCTTTGGGGGGTGCCCCTCAGGGTTTCAGCAACCTTTGTCTTTCTATTTGTCCTGTTCGGAGCATTTCTCGAAAGGACAGGGGCTGGTGAGTACCTTATTAATCTTTCCTTCGCCCTTATGGGTAGATTCAGAGGAGGCCCGGCCAAGGCTGCTGTTGTCGCTTCATGCGCAATGGGTTCCATTTCAGGATCATCCATAGCCAACACCGTCACAACCGGAGCCATGACAATACCCTTGATGATAAAGGTTGGCTTTAAACCCCATGTTGCAGGGGCAGTGGAGGTTGCTGCGTCCACTAACGGGCAATTGATGCCGCCGATCATGGGGGCCGCCGCCTTTATCATGGCAGAAATAATAGGTGTGCCCTATGTTGAAATCGTTAAAGCTGCCTTTATCCCTGCAGTTTTGTCTTATACAGCAATCTTCTCCATTGTCCACTTAGAGGCAGTCAAGGAAAATATTCGCGCCCTTACAAAGGCAGAAACCCCACCAATATTAAAGACGCTTTTTTCCGGACTCCATTACATAATCCCTTTATTCCTTTTGATCTGGCTTCTTCTGGTGGTCATGTGGACACCCACTACAGCGGCTGCCTGGTCAATCTTAGCTGCCGCTCTCGTAGCAGTTGGCAACAATTATTACCGCGCCCGTATTGGATTCCCTCGCCTGAAGGATAAAGGTGTGGACAAAGATGACCCCGCATATCTTGACTATCTACAAAATTCTCACGGTTACTTTGTGCGACGAAGCCTAAATGAGATTATGGGCTCATTGGAAGCAGGGGCAAGGAATATGGCAGGCATTGCTGCTGCCTGCGCCTGTTGCGGCATTATCATCGGTGTAGTTACCCTGACAGGACTGGGGCTCAAGATGGCAACCCTTATTACTGAGGCGGCAGGCGGCAACCTGGTCCTGACCCTGATCTTCTCAGTGTTTGCTTCCATCATCCTTGGCATGGGGCTTCCAACGACCGCCACCTATATCATCATGGCGGCCATGACCGCACCCGCCATACTTACCATCAGCGCAGACCTTAATCTGGGGCTGCCCATTGTGGCCGTCCATCTCTTTGTTTTTTACTATGGTATAGTGGCCGACGATACCCCGCCGGTAGGTCTTTGTGCCTATGCAGCGGCAGGTATAGCCAAATCAGATCCGGTCAAGACCGGGTGGAAAAGCTTCAGGTTAGACCTTGCAGCATTCACCCTCCCATTCATGTTTATCTATAATACCAAGTTACTAATGATGGGCACTAACTGGAAAGAACTCTGCTACATCATCCCGGTCTGCATTCTCGGCATGTTTTGCTGGTCTGTCTTTATACAGGGGCACTGGATAGTCAAGACCTATATCTGGGAACGATTTATATTTCTGGGACTGGCCTTCCTGCTGGTAAACCCCAGTCATGTAAGCATAGGCAGTTTTCTTATCAATCAGCATGTAGTCAATTTTACAGCCATTTCTGCAATGACCCTTATTTATTTTTGGCAGAGGTCTCGCAAGGGCAGATCCAGTTCAGGAAATAAACTATCAGGTGCAACTTATTGAGACCGTATGCAAACAAATAGACAAGCAGAGGGAACCATGGGTGATTACAAAAAAATACTGGTGGCATTAAGCCTCGAAAAATATTCAAGAAGTAGACATGATAGTAATGGGTGTCAAGGGACGTACTGACCTGCAACATGCCTTTGTCGGTTCAGTGGCTGATAAGATATTCCGGCGCTCTCCAGTAACTGTAATGTCCTACAGGGACGAAAAACATGCAGATCACTTAAAAAAGCACATTCACCTGAAATAACCGCCTCTTTGATCGGGACAGGCAAAATATACATTTAGGAATTTAGGACTCGAAAAACACTATCTTGAGATCTATATTTAAAAGTACCTGGTGGTGTCCATTGATAGCAGGGTTTATCCTGCTAATCCTTACAATCTATCCAATTGACGTGTTTACACTAAGACTTCCTAAATATAAATTTAAGCAAATCGCGGCAATCAGGATGAACCAGGGACAGGAAGTTATAATCGCATATCGTCATTCTGTGGAACGAACTCGTGTTGAAGGTAGTTTCAAGATTGGCCCGGGGCCTGCACTTTACGCCCAGGAAACCCGTATGACATCCGTGGGAACCGGTCTTCCGAATTCATCACCTGATAAAACACGCCGTGACGGCGAATGGATCGTAGTAGATAAAGGCTTGAAAAAATTGGAAGATGGTTTGAGGTTTTATCTATCACCTGTGAACCGGACACGGTTGATTGCTGCCGGACAACACATCAGCCTGGAGAAGATAAAAGCGGGCAGTTTAATCCTTGTTGATGTTGAAAGGATCAGTCTTATGAAATGGCTTTTGTGGCGGTTTGCAGCAATATCCTGGCTTGCTGAAATAGAGCAACATTGAAATGTATAGAGCGCCCTAATCTAACCTTTTTGTATTTTTAAGTTATTCTTTTGGAGGGATAATAAAGATGAGTATTCCTGGTAATCTTTTTCCACGGAAATTGGATAGCCCCTTGCCTGTTGCTGAAAAGGCCAAAGGGGTATGGATTGAAGATACAAACGGGCGCCGCTATCTTGATGCAAGTGGCGGTGCTGTAGTTGTTAACGTGGGGCATGGCAGGGACGAGATTGCAAGGGCAGTTTATGATCAAATCCTAAGGTGCCATTATGCTCATCCAACCATGTTTACAACATCTGTAGTCGAGGATCTGTCTTCAGCCCTGGCAAGACACACACCAGCCGGCCTTGATCGCTTTTACTTTCTTTCCAGTGGTTCAGAGGCAGTAGAGACCGCTATCAAGATGGCCCGACAGATCCATTTAGCGTCTAAACGCCCGGAGCGCATTCGCCTTATTTCCAGATGGAAATCCTACCACGGATTGACACTTGGGGCATTATCTGCAATGGGCCGAACATCTTTCAGAACTCCTTTTGCCCCTCTTTTAAGCGAGGTAGTTCATATTCCTCCACCATATTGCCTGCGCTGTTCATATGGTTTGACGTATCCGGAATGTGGGATCCGATGCGCAACAGCTCTGGATGAGACGATCCAGAATGTGGGGGCAGAAACAGTTTCTGCTTTCCTGGCAGAGACAGTTAGTGGGGGCACTCTTGCGGCATATCCACCCCCTGGTGAATATTTTTCAATCATAAGAAAGATTTGTGATCAATACAACGTCTTGCTTATCCTGGACGAGGTCATGTGCGGCATGGGCAGAACAGGCCGTTGGTTTGCCTGCCAACACTATGATGTCATTCCAGACATAATTACCCTTGGCAAAGGCCTGTCAGGTGGAACATTAGCCCTTTCTGCGGTAGGGGTCAGATCAATACATTTTGAAACCATCTGCGATGGAAGCGGCATATTTGTCCATGGGGGAACATTTTCCCATCACCCGGTTGCTGCGGCCGCTGGTTTGGCCGTGATAAATATCCTGGAGCGGGAGGGTTTGGTTGAGCGTGCATCCCAATACGGGGAACTATTAGGAAACAAACTAAAGGAACGTTTAGAAGGTCTTTCTTGCGTTTCAGACATCCGAGGCATTGGTTTAATGTGGGGCGTAGAACTTGTGGAGAATAAGGATACAAACACACCTTTTCCACGACATGAAAAGGTGATAGAACGTGTCTGGGACACACTGTTTGAGAAAGGTATCATAACTTACAAATCGACCGGACTTGCCGGAACGGACGGTGATGCACTTAT
This sequence comes from Desulfobacterales bacterium, assembly GCA_022013615.1. The sequence goes on from JAKLQB010000033.1 coordinate 7,663, forward strand.
CATTGCCCCGCCCTTTATTATTAAAAAAGATGAGATAGACTTCTTAGTTGATACTGTGGGGAGTACCTTAGAAGAAACCATCGGATAAATAGAAAAAATACTGAACAGGTGGAGGTCTTGAAATGCCATTATCTCTAATGGAAGGTAACGAAGCGATTGCCTGGGGTGCAGTAAATTCCGGGTGCCGCTTTTATGCTGGATACCCAATTACTCCGGCAACCACGATCTTTAATACAATGCTCAAACTTTTGCCCCCTATGGGAGGCATATGCATTCAGGGTGAGGATGAAATTGCCTCTATTGGTTCATGCTTAGGGGCATCCATGGCCGGGCTTAAGGTCATGACAGCCACATCAGGGCCTGGCCTTAGTCTGTATAGCGAACATATTTCCTTTGCCATTGGAAGTGAGATTCCAATTGTTATTGTAGTTATTCAGAGGCTGGGTCCTTCCACCGGCTCAGCAACCCGCGGTGCAGATGGGGATATACAGTTTATGCGCTGGGGGAGCAGTGGTGGTTTGCCGGTAATTGTGCTTGCACCGGTCGATATCAATGACTGCTTTTCTCTGACAATGCATGCCTTTAACCTCGCCGAGGAATTCAGATGTCCTGTGTTCATTGCATCAAACAAGGAAATTGCAATGACCAAGGAAAGCATTGATATGGATGCCATTCCAAGGCCGAAATTAAAAGAGCGTGCAGCCCCTCCCCCTGGAAAACCATTTTTGCCTTTTGAGATTGGTTCAGACCGCATGACGCCTTGCTTTCTGCCCATAGGAGATGAGGTTCTTGTCCGTCAGACCTCCTCTACCCATGGTCCTGATGGCTACATCACAACCGATTTTGACCAGATAGGCAAGAACCAGGACAGGCTGAAAAAAAAGATAGTTTCGGCAGTAGACAACTTCTCTTTCTGCGAAGCCCTTATGGTGGATGATGTCGATACACTGATCATCACTTATGGGGTTACTGCTCGCGCGGCAAAACAAGCCTTCATGGACCAAAAAGGCGAAGGAAAGCCTGTTTCCCTCCTTGTCCTTAAGACCATCTGGCCAGTACCTGAGGATCTAATCAGAGAGAAGGCCAAGAAAGTAAAACGCGTGCTGGTGATAGAAATGAACCTTGGCCAGTATGTGAGAGAGATACAACGTATTTTGCCTGATAAAAAAGTTCACTTCTTTGGCCAAATGAATGGAAAGCTGATAACCCCACACCAGATCAAGGAGGCTATTGCCAATGTCTAACTTATTGAATAAAAGCAGGCCCCTGGTCTTTTGTCCTGGTTGCTCCCATGAACGAATTGCACGCATCCTTGATAAATCCTTCCAGAACATGGGGCTTAACGGCAATCAGATAGTGATGGTAAGTGATATAGGATGTTCCGGCCTCTTTGATACGTTCTTTAATACTCATGCCATGCATGGTCTTCACGGTCGTGCCCTGACATATGCAACCGGTTTCAAGCTTGCCCGGCCTGAACTTAACGTTGTGGTTACCATGGGAGATGGCGGTATGGGGATAGGCGGGGCACACATCCTCAGCGCATGCCGCCGCAACCTTGATCTGACATTGCTTGTTTTGAATAACTTTAACTTTGGCATGACCGGTGGTCAGTTTTCTGCGACCACCCCTTCCGAGGCCCAGGTAGGATCCGGTTTTCTTAACCGCATTGAGCGGCCTCTGGATGTGTGCGATGTGGCCTGCTCGGCAGGTGCAACTTATGCTACGCGTTGTTCAGCCTACAGAAAAGACCTGGCAGAAGAGATAGAACGAGCTATTCGCTATGAAGGATTTTCCGTGTTGGATATATGGGGGGTATGTACAGGTCGGTATTCAAAACGGAACAAGCTTACGCCACAAGTAATTGACGAAACCCTTGCCAAGCTACCCCCCAGAGAAGGCATTGTGGAGAATAACGCTCGAAAGGAATATGGCAGGTATTACAGAGAAGTGGCTGAAAACCAAAAACCCGCCCCACCACCTGCCAAAATTGATAAAAAATTCGCTCCCCCTGAATCAATCAGACAGGAGGTAATCATCCTTGGTGATGCCGGGCAGAGGATTATAACGGCCGGTGACATATTGTGTTTTGCCGGACTTACCGCCGGGCTTAAGGTCACACAGAAAAATGAGTATAACATTACCGTACTCAGAGGCCCTTCCATAAGCGAGGTGATCCTATCCCCGGAAGATATAGGGTTTAATGGTATATACAGGCCTGCCGCTATCGTGGCAATAGGCCAGGAAGGAGTGGACCGTCGAGCGAATCTCTTTGAACATCTTGATAGGGACGCATTAATCATTCTGGCCAAAGGGGTTGAAGTGCCGCCCAGTAATGCCAAAGTGCATCTGGTTGATTTTAAAAAACAGGGGATTAAAACCCATGACCGGGCCCTTGCATCCTTATCTGTCATGGCCAAACTAAACAAAGTAATCAACCTTGAGATGCTCCAGTCTGCCCTTGAGGCAAGATTTAAGGAACCAGTTCTCACATCCGCCCTTGGCCTGGTTGATCGGGTTGACATTGCATAAGGGCTCTTTACTGTTTGTTTACATTAAACTGTTTCTAACAGCAGTTTTCTGGGGAGGCACCTTTATCGCTGGGAGGGTCGTGGCAATGGATGTCGGACCCTTCGCAGCCTCCTTTTTAAGATTTGCCATAGCATCGATTTTCCTTTTGTTTATTGTCTTAAAAATCGAGGGGAAACTTCCCATCTTAAAGAAGGGCCAAATCATCCCCATTATCCTTCTTGGTATGACGGGTGTGTTTGCCTATAATGTATTCTTCTTTAAGGGGCTCAAAATTATTGAGGCAGGTAGAGCATCACTCATTATTGCGAATAACCCCATCTTTATTACACTTTTTGCTTCCTATTTCTTTAAAGAAAAGTTGAATCCCATCAAGGTCACTGGAATTATCATTTCGGTAATTGGGGCAATAATTGTGATCTCAAGGGGAAATTTCATTGAATTGTTGAATGGAAACGTGGGGTGGGGTGAATTATTTATCTTTTGCTGTGTGTTAGCCTGGGTAGCCTACACTCTCATAGGCAAGGCAGTCATGGCGGACCTGTCTCCTCTTGTATCCGTATCTTATTCTTCTGTCGTCGGTACGGTTGCATTATTTGTTCCAGCCTATTTTGAGGGGATGATGCGGGATATAGCTCATTACTCGACAGCAGATTGGTTCGGAATCTTTTACCTGGGGTTTTTCGGAACCGTGCTGGGATTCGTGTGGTACTATCAAGGCATAAAGATCATTGGCCCAATGAAAGCAAGTCAGTTTATCAATTTCGTTCCAATAAGCGCTGTTTTGCTTGCCTTTTTCATGCTCGGAGAATCGATTACCCTGTCTTTATTGGTTGGGACAATATTTGTCATCTCCGGCGTTTACTTGACGAATAGGACTGCTGCTTAAAGGTGTAAGGCAAAAGGCTTTGAAGAGCGCAGGTCTTTATCAGAAAATCAGTCAGCACGTGTCATCAGATCTTAATCCTACTCCTCTTGCTCATTTTTCTCGAGTAGTTGTAGCTGTTTCAAAACGCCTTCTGCCATACTTATAGCCCGTGATGCGTCCTCAGCAGTTGGAGTATTTAAAGGGAGAAGCCCCTCCTCTGCCGGATAACGGCCCCTGTAGATACTGTCCATGAAGTCGATATCATCATCATCACATTCAATATCGAGGTTGTAATCTTCCGAGATGCTGAGTAACCGCCTTATGTTATGAATTTTTTCAAGATCCCAGCCTCTTTTGAGCAATTCAGCCTTTATTGCTTTTTCCACAGCTTGCTGAGCAGCAAAACAGGCACCTCTGTAAAAGCCTCCCTCAAAAAGATATTTAGCTTGCCTAAAGTCCTCTAAAGCCAGTCCGATCCATTCCTTCATTGAGTTTTTCATATATAGAACCCTCCCCTCTTTTTGAACCAATCTCAAAAAAGGACTGCCTTCCCTGAAATTCCTGGTAATCGTATCAATAGAAGCCACAAAATAATCTATAGCAAAACGCCTGCTATAACCACGCAAACAACTGCTAACCTCTCTGTGCATATCCTCTTGCTCGGTAACAACCAGGATATCAAGATCGCTGCCCTTTCCCGTTCTTGCCACTGAACCGAATAGGATCACTGAAACAGGAGATATCTTTTCTGCCAGTGATTGAGCTATTGTTCTTGCATCCTCGAGAGTAACCATACTTTTCCCTTTTGCTCACTCTAATGAAAACATCCAGCGCTCTTTTCCACAATACCATCCTGTAGTCGGAACCACAAGCTGTTACCATGAAACTGATTGCAAATTAAACAGGATCTTGATCTTGACTGATTCTCGTCTGTAAAAAGGTGAGACTTGAGTCTAGCCTCAGAACAATCCCCCTTAAGACAAGATACCTGCTTCTCCTAAAATGCTTTTAAGCTCATCCTTCTCTTGTTGCACAAGGGGAAGCAGGGGTGGCCGAACCGGACCACCGTACATGCCTATAAGATCCATGGCGGCCTTAAGTCCCGGAACTCCGAATTTGGCAGTCACAGCAGCATTGGCCGGGATAAGTCCAAGTTGGATTTCCCGCGCCTTTTTCAGGTCTCCTTGGTCAAAACTCCGGGTAAGTTCTGACAAATGGTGCGGAGCCACACAGGCCAGGGCCATAACACCTCCAACCGCACCTACAGATAAGGCAGGAAGCAAAAAACTCCCGGATCCAGCCAATACTTGAAATGAATCCCCTGCACTGTGAATCAATTGTCCGATTTTCGCAAGGTTCCCGGAACTTTCCTTAAGACCTATAATATTGGGATGCTGGGCAAGCTCAATGATGGTTTCTGCACTCAGGTCGATTCCCGTAAAAACAGGAACATTATAAAGAATAATTGGGATAGGTGAACGATCAGCCACCATTGTATAATGCTTCACCAGGGCGCGATGGTCCATCCGTGATTTGTAATAGTGCGGCGTGACTACCATAGCCGCGTTCGCTCCCAAACTGGCAGCCTTTTCTGTGAGTTCCATGGTTTCCATGCTGGATTCACAGCCGGTCCCTGCAACAAAAAGGCGATCCTTTTTGATCGCTGCCCTGGCTGTCTTCCAGGTCTCAATTTTCTCCTCTTCCTTAAGAAAAACTGCTTCACCGTTAGATCCCAGAACAGCAAACCCCGCAAGTGGAGTCTCCTGCCACTTTTCAAGATTATGAGCCAAACGATCGTGATCTACCCTACCGTGATCGTCAAAGGGTGTGGGAATCGGCGGAAAACATCCTTTCAAAGAAATCTCTTTCGACATATCATTCTCCTATGGAATCATCTTAGTTAAATAATTTTATAATTGTGAAGGCAATATCTAAAGAAGGCAAGGTTTTTTTGAAAGGCACAAAAAAAATCCCCCTGAGAAAGGAGGAGGAACTCAGGGGGTGTAGGAGGTGAATAAGGGATGAAGGTTAATAAGCCATGTTACCCTTCCAACAAGGTGGTCTTTAGGAGGAAAACGTTGTGTTGATGATTAGAGACCCAACCGGGCGATCTATATGTTGACTTCCCAAAATGCCGTTATTTTCCCGGTGCAATCCTTTTTCTGTTTTTTTAGGAAATACCAGTGAAAAGATGCACGCACATCCGAGAAGCCTTTTAGCTTGCATTTGAATATTCATCATTAGCAAGATAAATGCCAGTTTTATCTGGCAATCGCTTATAGCCTATAACTAGTTGATTATACAGTGAAAATAACAAGAGGCGAGTAGGCCTGAACAAATATAACGTAGTCTATATAGGTCATAATCAACAAAATGGTTCATTTTGTGCTATTTTTTCTGGCCTACATTTGAGTTGAAGATTCCAAATTTTGCGCTCACGGGAAACCTCAAGCTCGGAAGGAACGACTGTGGCGATTAAGCCACACGCAACTGCCAAATTGCAACAGATTGCAAAAAAAATCCCCCTGAGAAAGGAGGAGGAACTCAGGGGGGGTTGAGGTTAATAAGGGGGTTAAGGTTTTAACAAGAAGGTGTTAAGGTATAATGTATTGACTTCCCAAAATGCCGTTATTTTCCCGGCGCAGTCCCTTTTCTATTTTTTTTAGGAAATACCAATGAAAAGATGCACGCACATCTGAGAAGCCTTTTTAACCGACGTTTTGTTATTTTATACAAGCAAGAAAAGTGCCAGCTTGGCCAGCTAAACGACTAATCCTATAAATCATTGATTATACCTATAAACATAAAAATGACTTGTAAGCGCTATGCTGGGAAGGTCCAACATAGATGGCTCAAAATGAATCATAGGACAATTTGCACCAGGCATTTGTTCGCTTATTTTCTTCAGATGCCCGCTGGAAGATATAGGTGGTGCCCACCTATAATTGAGATAATTTGTTCAAAATCAAAGAATGCGATCATACTTCAGCGCGATGAATCGGCGAAATTCCCCTTGACAGGACAGGCAATAAAGACAAAGATGATAAGATGTTATTAAAATAGAAAAAATCTGAAATATTCCAAGTAGAGTGGTGAAATGAAAACTAAGGTAAAAGCCGAAAAGATTGTTAGTGCGGTTAAAAAAATTGACGGGATTGAAATTGTGGTGGAAAACACCGATGATGCTAAGGAGGCAATCAATCTTATCCTAAG
>JAKLQB010000373.1 GCA_022013615.1 Desulfobacterales bacterium
CGATCAGTCGTCCTTCAGCAAGTTCGAGATGGAAGGCCCTGGGGCCCTTGAATTCCTGAACAGGTTGGCAGCCAACAACGTCGACAAATCTGTGGGCAGCGTGACCTACACCCAGTTGTGCAACGAGAGGGGAGGGGTCGAATGTGATATCACGATTTCGCATGTTGCCGACGAGCGATTTTTCATCATCACCGGTACGGCCTTTGGGGTCCACGACTCCACATGGATCAAGTCCCATATGCCCAAAGACGGTTCAGTGGTGCTGCGTGACATAACTTCGTCTCTTGCAATGCTTAACATCTGTGGCCCCAATTCCCGTAAACTACTGGAAAAGGCCACCAGGGACGACGTCAGCAACGAGAATTTCAAGTTCAGCCAGTGCCGGAACATCACGGTTGGTTATGCCCCGGTGTTGGCCCTTCGTGTGACATACGTGGGTGAGCTTGGTTACGAACTCTACATACCCCCTGAATATGCCGGGCACGTCTATGAATTGCTGTGGGAGGAGGGACAGGAACTCGGTGTTTCAAACGCAGGTTACCGGGCAATAGAATCGCTGCGTCTGGAGAAGGGATACTGTTACTGGAGCACCGAACTGACGCCTGACTACACTCCTTATGATGCAGGGCTTGGTTTCTGTGTAGCACTTGAGAAGGGAGACTTAATTGGATATGAGGCCTTACTAAAGATCAAGGAAGAAGGCCCCAGGTGGAAGCTATGCTGTTTCACACTTGATACTGACAAGCCCAGGCTGCTCCGAGGCGGCGAGACGATCTGCCACAGGGGTCAGGTTCTGGGCGTTGTGACAAGCGGCGGTTACGGCCATACAGTAGGAAAGACAATAGCCTACGGTTATGTGCCGGTTGTGGATTCCAATTACGATGCCGGTTATGAAATCGAGGTATACAAGGAAGTGATACCTGCGACTCGGCACGAAAGGGCACTATATGATCCCGAGCGCAAGAAGATTCTAATGTAATTCCCGAAGGTACATTCATGCCCTACAAAGCCATTCTTTTCGATCTTGACGGGACCTTGCTTGACACGTTAAAAGATATTGGTAACGCCGTGAACCGTGTCCTGGCAGGGAAGGGCTTTCCCACACACGAGTTGAATGTCTACCGGTATTTCGTCGGCGACGGGACGGCTATGCTTATTAATCGCGTGTTGCCCGAAGAGAAGCGTAATGATGACGTCATTCGTGCCTGTCTAACAGAGTTCTTTGGAGATTACGGTAGGAACTGGAATGTAAAGACAAAACCTTATGAAGGCATCCCTGAAATGTTGGACGTACTAAATGATCGCGGGTTGAAGATGGCGATCCTGTCCAACAAGCCTCATGAGTTCACTAAACAGTGCGCAACAGAACTTTTGTCGAATTGGAACTTCGATGTAGTCATCGGGCAGCGCAATGGAGCTCCTCCCAAGCCTGATCCAGCGGGTGCACTGGAAGTGGCTAAGCGCTTGAACATACCACCGGCTGATTTTTTGTATATTGGTGACAGCGGGGTAGACATGAAGACCGCAGTTGCCTCGGGCATGTTCCCTGTAGGGGTACTATGGGGATTCAGGTCAATGGGGGAATTGAAAGATAATGGTAGTTTGGCGCTGGTTGATCGTCCTTCTGAGATTTTGAGCCTTTTGGATTGAAATTGAGCTGACGTCAGTCAGTAACGTAGGGTGGGGTTTTACACCCCACCTGTGTTCGGGCTGGGTTTTATCCCCGATCGGAGTAGACCCGGTGGCATATAAAATGCCACACTACTGGATGAAGAGTTACACCAGGCTATTGAAAAAATATAAAACTATATTAGGGTTTGAATTTTTAAGGGAAAAATGTTTTTATAGCTTGAACTTGATGGTTTCTCCATTGGAGTCGAGTAATCCATTCAAACGAGTCTTTGTATGGATTGCTGTTTTATATATACCCTAAACCGATTATTTTTCACAAAAAAAGGAGGTACGTCATGAGGAAAAACGCTTTTTGGTCAGTAATTATTGTTTTCGCTTTTCTGGTTGTTGGTATTGGTCACGCAACAGCAGAAACCCTTTCTTTGCTCACGTGGAAGGGGTATGCCCCAAAAAATTTAATTGAAAAATTTCAAAAAGAAACCGGAATAGAGGTAAAAGCAACATACTCAAGTAATGAAGAAATGATCGCCAAACTGCGGGCTACACGCGGTGCAGGATTTGATCTGGCCCAGCCCAGCCAGGATCGTATTTCCGATGTTCAGGAGAAATACAATATCTACCAGCCGATCGATCTCTCCAAGGTAAAGACCGATCAGATTATTCCTTCCATGCTCGAGGCCGTGAAGAAAAACACTATGGTGGGTGGCAAACCCCATGCCGTGCCTTTCTGCTGGGGGACTTCCGGGCTGGTTGTAAATCGGAAATTTGCTGATGATGCCAAGGATTACTCCGACCTGCTTACTGATAAATATGCGGGTAGAATCAGTTACCGTCTCAAACGTCCCACCTTGATTGCACTCGCCTTTGCCATGGGCGATGATCCATTTGCCAAGTACAGCGACGCTGAAGCTTACAAAGCACTAATGGAGAAAGTCGGGCAGGCCATGATAGAGGGAAAAAGACTCGTGAAAAATTACTGGACCAACGGGGACGCCTTACTTCAGTCCATGAGATCAGGGGAGGTACACCTCGCCATGGCATGGGATAACGGTGGCTGGAAACTGCATGAGGAAAATCCGGATATCGACTTTCTCCCCCCGAAAAGCGGCGCTTTAGGCTGGATCGATACCTTTGCTATTCCTGCCAAGGCCAAGAATATAGATGCCGCGTATAAATGGATCAACTTCATGTTACGCCCGGAAAATGCCGCTATATTTACCAACATGGAAAAATGCGGAACGGCTTCAAATGGCTCGATTAAGCTCACAGATCCGGCAGTGCGTGGGAATTTCGAGCGGTGTTTTAGCCAGGAGGCCATTGATAATATCAAATGGTATCCCCCTGTGCCAGCAAAACTTGAGGCTATTGAGGGGATGATTCTGGATAAGGTCAAGGCAGCGAAATAAAATTTCGCATACAGTAACATAATTGAAATTTATCATCTCGTAGGGTGGGTTGAAGTGAAACCCACTGTCTTTTTACCACTCAACCCATCCTATCAAGAGCTTTTGGAGATCAACCGTTGAGGTCGATAAATTTCTATTCATTAATGGATTCTTATGCAGATTGATCTATCGGTTCAGAATGTCAATAAGAAATTCCAGGAGTTCACTGCTGTAAATTCGGTGTATTTTGAAGTAGAGAAAGGGCGCTTCTTTTCCATATTGGGCCCATCAGGCTGTGGAAAAACCACCCTTTTACGTATGATTGCCGGGCTCACAGAGCCCACCAGTGGCACGATTGAAATTCGCGGGAAAAGCATGGCCGGTATTTCGCCCAATAAGCGGCCGGTCAACCTGATATTCCAGCATTTGGCCCTGTTCCCCATGATGGATGTGGGTGAAAACATCGCG
>JAKLQB010000374.1 GCA_022013615.1 Desulfobacterales bacterium
AGGGTTTCCATGACAGCAAAATTCGGATCTCCGGATTCTTCAAAATACCTCCTGAAATTGTGCATAAAGTGGACAGTATCATCAACGGCAAGGCCAATGGCAATGTTACCCACCAGCATCGTGAACAGGCTCATGGGTAAATTGAACCAGCCCATAATACCGAGCGTAATAATAATTGGCGCAAGGTTGGGCACCATACTGAGAAGGCCGATGCGCAGCCTGCCGATGAGGAGAATCATAAGAATCGTGATTACGATCAGGGCGTAAATGTAACTTTTCGACATACTTGCAATTGCATTGGTTACTGTCCTGAAAAGCAGGGCTGTCATGCCGGTAGTGGTGATTTTTACATCAGGGTATTTTTTTTGAAAATGCTCATTGACCTTATCAAGAAAACTGCTGTAAGCAACGGCGTCTTCAAACGGCAGTTTTATCATGACACGCGCCTTACTGAGCTGGTTGTCAGTAAAGTCTTCCATGTCGTCAGACCCGCTGTTTTCAAAAAGCAGGAATTCCTGGGCGATCAGCTTTCTGTCCTGGGGAACGGTATAGAATTCTTTTCGGTTCTCATTAAGCGCACGGTTTATTTCTTTTAGGATAGTGGTAAGGGACCAGGCTTTTCCAACAAATATTTTGCCGACCTCCAGCGTTTCCAGGTATGCGGCGGTTTCTTCCAGTCTGTTTAGTATGTCCGGTTCATACAGACCATTTTCTTTTCCAGTATCTATGACTATCTCCAGGCTGATGGAACCGCGAAGCTCTTTATCGATTTTTTCGGTTGCAATCCTGACCGAATTGTTTTTGGGGAACCATCGTAGTATATCATGCGAAAAGCGGATTCTCATTATACCGGCAAATGAAAAGGCGATAAAGACAGCAGACACAATGAAAATCACATACGGATGTCCGATTGAAATTCTGCCCACTCTGGCAAGGAACCTGTCTATTGCTGTATCTTCCTGTTTGTCTTCTTTGCCTTTGGCGCCTTTAACAGGTGCGATTGCAAGTAATGCCGGTAAAAGCACAATTGTGTATACCATGCCGAGAAGCACACCGATGCCGGCATAAATACCCACATCAGCAATGGGCGCAACATCTGATGTTGAAAAAGAGAACAGTCCTCCTGCGGTTGTGGCGGCCGTCATAACCACAGCAAGCCCTGAGTGCCCGGTGGAATAGGCTATTGCATCCTCCTTATTACGGTTTTTTCGGAAGTGCTGGTAGAAAAGGGCCAGGATATGGACCGAATAACCTACACATACGGCAAGGATGAAAGACGGAAGAATTTGTGTGGGCAGTTTTATGGGCGCTCCGAATGCAGCCATAATGCCGATGGTGGAAATAAGTGAAAGAACTACGATCAGAAGAGGGAGCAACACGCCCGAGATTCTTCGAAACATGATAAAAAGAAATACGGCGACCGTGAAAAACGCAAGAGACAAAAACCTGCGCACATCTTTTAGCATGGAATTTTTCAGGAAATGAGTCACTGCTGACGAGCCAGCAACGTACACTTGAAAATCAGGTCCCTGGTATTTTTCTGTAATTTCATACACCGTATTGACCGCTTCGCTGTTTTCCCCGTCTGTAAGGTATTCCTTTTCATCAGGTTTTTCAGAGTCCCTAAAATCTGTTGCTTCCTTTGCAACATCCTCTTCAAATCCTTCAAGTACATCGGTGTCGCCTCCAATAGAAGAATAGGTCTGGAGTTTTATTAAGATGGTTGTAAATTTTCCGTCCTCAGAGATCAGAGTGTTTTTGTACATAGGATTATCTAATACCCGCTCTTTTATTTCCGCGATTTTTTCAGTTGTTTCAGGCCAGTTTTCCAGCAGATCCTCAACAATGAGTTGATCCTCTTCGCCCCAGGTATTCCTGGCGTTGATAAGGCTGGTGATATCCTCGATATAGGGGACATCTTCTGTTAAATCATCGTGTAGTTCTTTAAGCCTATGAAGAAAATTCTTTTCGAAGACTTCAGGTGATTGGATCGCTACAGCAATAAGTTCATCCCTGCCGAATTGGTCTCGAAAGGCGTCATAGTCTATAAGAATGGGGTCAGTTTTATGCAGAAACCCTTCAGTAGAAATATCAATGGTAAGCTTTGGAATTTGCGAAGCAATAGCGGCTATTGACAAAAACGAAATTAGGAGGGTTTTGTACCGGTTACGATATATTGTTCGAGCAAAGGATTCGAACCATAATTCAATTCGTTTTCTGATATCTGCCATAATAATCCTCCGGGTACAAAGTGACTAAAGTGATCTAAAGTGCCTAAAATGACCTAAAGCCCGCCCTCCCCGTCCCGAGACCGGGACGGGATCGGGAGGTGCGACTTGTTAGCATATTGGGGATATCCAATGCATCATTTCCAAGCCAACTTTTTTAATAAAAAGTATATGTGTTCGGTCTGGGCCAGGGTTACGGAATTCTGTCAATACCCTCATAGGATTCTTTATTTTTTGATAGCTCTCAATATGAGTTTTTCGATCTCCTCGGCGACGCTGCCTGAAAGCTTTTTATCGAGTTTTTTGAGCGCTTCGGGGAAAGCAGCGTATTTTGATCTGACGGGATCGCTTGCTTTATAAAATATGACACAACCTATGACCATTGAGTGTACAATGAATGGAATCGTTTCGATAAAAACACCTTGTTTTGCGCCTTCTTCGAGGATATCTGTAAGTGTACCGATGATATTGGCGAGGAGTCGGGCAGTCACCTCAGGAAGATTTTGCCCTCCGGAAATCTGCTCCCGCATCATAATGGGAGCCAGGTACGGGTGTTGATCCATGGTATGAGTGACAGAACTTATGTAGCTTTTAAGCTTTTCTTCGGGTGACTGAGTGTCTTGCAAGTTGCGCAAGGAGCGTTCGAGGGCATTGCCTATGATATCGTGGAGAACTTCGGCGTAAAGGGCCTTTTTGTCACCGATATGATAATAGATGGTGGCCTTGTTAACCGTAGCGCGTTTTGCGATTTCATCCATGCGCGCGCCTTCAAACCCGACTTCGGAAAAGGTCTTGGCCGCTGCTTCGAGGATGTGTCTGATGGTTTCGTCCCGTTTATCATTCAGAGTCCGAGAGGCCATATCTTTCTCCTTTGTAAACTATTTGAGCATCCATATGTGAAATCAACTAAACAGTCCAACTAACCAGTTAGTTTAACTGTTTAGTAAAATATAATACATCCCACATTCTTGTCAATATTTTTTTTGTTCTTTTTACTTAGAATCAGAAGTCCACGTCCTCTGTGCCTGGATTCAGGAATTGACACCCTACTGCCTCTTCTCTATACTCTCGGGAAAAAAAGGAAGGTGCATGGAGAGGCTAATATGGCTGAACGGGTTTGTCCTTTTTGGGTGGGATATTTACTGTTAAATCCCTTGCGGAAACTGCTGGAAAATCCGGATAAGATATTGGGTCAATTTGTTCGTGAGGGGATGATCGTTCTGGAGCCTGGCTGCGGCATGGGCTATTTCACCCTGGCTTTGGCCCGAATGGTGGGACCACGGGGCAGGGTGATAGCAGTGGAAGTCCAGGTTAAGATGCTCTCAGCCCTTGACCGCAGGGCCCGAAAGGCTAATCTTCTGGACAGAATCGAGCTCCGTCAGGCTGGAGCTGAGGGGCTGGGTGTGGAGGATCTTGTTGGGCAAGTAGACTTTGCCGTTGCCATTCACATGGTCCATGAGGTTCCCGAACAGGCTTTTTTCTTCGAAGAAATCTGGAAGGCCCTCAAACCCGGGGGCAAATTTCTCGTTATTGAACCCAAGGGTCATGTTTCCAAGGCCCAATTTGAACAAACCCTGACGACTGCGGAAAATGCTGGTTTCAGACAAGAGCCCCTGCCTGGGAAGGTTGGTGGCCGTTCAGGTTTGCTGGTTAAACCATGATCCTGAAGAGGGTTAAGCCTTATCTGGCGTTATGCGTTTTAGAAAAACTATTTTTAGGTCGTCATTTTTCACCCGTACTTTCCGTGAGTCGCTATACATCAAGTGATGCTGGATGCTCGATCCTGGATGCTGGCTAAAAAAGGCGTGATTCCCTATAGAT
>JAKLQB010000375.1 GCA_022013615.1 Desulfobacterales bacterium
ACAAAAGGGGAGGACTTACACTTCCCCCTTTAATAAAGGGGGATCGAGGGGGATTTTGTTCGAAAATATGCAGGTTTTCTCGTTCGATTAGGGTCATACTAAAAAAGAAATGGAAAAAAATTATGATCTAATTGTTATTGGAAGTGGTTCCATTGGTGTGCCCGTGGCCCTGGAGTTTGCAAAGAGGGGGCAATCCGTATTGGTTATTGATTCCCTGCCGTCTCCCGGGCAGGGACAAGACAAAAAGGCCATTGGCGGTATCCGGGCAACACACTCTGATAAGGGGAAAATAGCGGTCTGCCAGAGAAGCATAGAGATCTTTTCCCATTGGAAAGAAATGTATGGAGATGATATTCATTGGAAAAGTAATGGCTATTCGTTCCCTGCCTATACAGAAGAGGATGAAACACTCTTAAAAGACTTAATGAAAAGCCAACAGGATTATGGCCTGAATATCCACTGGCTGTTACCGGAGGAATACAGGGAACTAAATCCTGGGATCAATATGAAAGGATTGCGGGGCAGCACATATTCCCCTGAAGACGGCTCTGCATCTCCTTTGTTATTCATTAACTCCTGTCATTTTAAGGCAGTGGATTATGGGGCGGAATTTAAATTCAATGAAAAAGTTATCGGGTTTCAAATAGAGAATAATAAAATTACCTCAGTAAAAACAAACAAGGGCACATATCACCCGGCCAGTGTCTTAAACGCTGCCGGAGTATATGCAAAAGAGGTTTCTCTAATGGCCGGGATTGATATCCCTGTAGATTCGGATTCTCACGAGGCAGGAATTTCTGAACCTGTAGGACCGTTTATGGGGCCGATGGTTGTTGACATACGAAAGGAGCCCGGGTCGAAAAATTTCTACTTTTACCAAAACAGCATAGGCCATGTGGTCTTCTGCCTGACCCCTGATCCACCAATATGGGGAATAGACAATCGCGCTACATCTGATTTTTTGCCAATGATTGCCAGGAGAATGATTAAGATCATGCCCATGCTGGCAAATCTAAAGGTTCGACGCACCTGGCGCGGGCAATATCCAAACACGCCCGATGGATTTCCTATCGTTGGGAAAATGAGGGGATTTGATAACTTCTATCAGGCTGTCGGCATGTGCGGTCAAGGCTTTATGCTTGGGACTGGTTTAGCAGAAATACTTTACAGGATGATCACGGAAAGCTATACTCCATACGATCTTGAAGTCTCAAAAAGCTTCGATCCTTATCGTGATTTCAAAGGCCGAGAGATGTTTAAATAATAAATAAAGGAGTAACACAATGGCCGATTTTGAAACAAAGGAAATTAAGACCTTTGATTATGAAAGACCTTCGATAGAGAAAGGATATGCAAATCAGACACTGCATGTGAACATTTCCGATTCAGATATTTCAATTAAGCCGGTTACAGAGAAAATGAAAGAGGTCTTTATTGGCGGCAAGGGCTTTGATCTATGGTTGCTCTGGAATGCTGTCAGGGGTAAGACAAAGTGGAATGATCCTGAAAACGAGATATGTGTTGCAGGTGGTCCACTTTGTGGGACACCCATATACCCTGGCTCAGGGAAAAGCATTGTGGCCTCTATTTCTCCAACTACCGGCTCTGTGATAGACTCAAATGTGGGTGGACACTTTGGTCCTTTCCTCAAATTCTCCGGGTTTGATGTGCTGGAGGTACAGGGAAAGGCATCGGGAGACGTGGTAATTTTTATTGATGGGATCGATCAAAAGATCCGGATTATGGAGACGTCTGGATTACCAGATGAGGCACATGAGGTTTCAGCTATTTTAACAGAGTATTTTGGAAAAGGTAAACCGCGCAACATATCTGTGATCACTGCCGGACCTGGGGCAAAGAACACATTAATTGGATGTCTGAATTTTTCCTGGTATGATTTGAAACGTAAAAGAGTCAGATATAAACAGGCAGGGCGAGGCGGTATTGGCAGTGTGTTTGCAGATAAAGGCATAAAGGCAATTGTGGTACGGTGGGACTCGGTTACTGTGAACACAAACGACCCGGCAGATAAAGTTGCACTAAAAGAGGTTGCAAAAAACTACTCTCACGAGATTGTTGAACTGGATCCGAAGCAGAATGAAATGTCGCGGGTGGGAACCACACACCTTGTCACTATTATGAATGACTATGACCTGCTTCCCACACACAATTTCCGTTACGGCCAACACAAGGAAGCTCCAAATATGGGCCAGGAGGTCTACCGGCGCATGTTTGACCCGGGCTTTGACGGGTGCTGGATGGGATGCACTGTGGCCTGCGCCCATGGCGTCAAGGACTTTGTGCCGATGACAGGCCCTTACAAGGGAAAGAAGGTCTTTGTTGACGGCCCGGAGTATGAAACAATTGCCGGATGCGGATCAAACCTGGGTATATTTGATCCATTTACAGTAACTGAGATGAATTTCTACTGTGACACCTATGGCCTGGATACAATCTC
>JAKLQB010000376.1 GCA_022013615.1 Desulfobacterales bacterium
GCATCAAAGTTTTCTTCCGCGAATTGGAGCCACAATTATATGATATCTGTAGTCGAGTGATATTTGGCTTTTTGGCAAGATCACAAAGGTTCGGAATAGAATCAGCTTTTGGATTGATTTATTAAAAATCCCAGCAGGAAAAGAATATCTAATAGGTTGGGTTCTATGTATAGAAAAATGATATTTCCCTTGATTAGTCTTTTATTCATTATGCTGACAAGCGACTCACTTGCAGAAGTGATTCTGACCGATCTTGTAAAAAAAATCCAGCCTGCAGTTGTTACCGTAATGACCTACGACAAAGACAACAACCCATTAGGTCAAGGAAGCGGGTTTTTCATAGACACTAATGGCCTTCTTGTAACTAATTACCACGTAATTGAGGGAGCATACTACGGTATTATAAAAACCCATAACGGAAAGAAATACCCTATAAAATATGTGGTTAGTGATAACAAATATACAGATCTAATAAAAGTTATAGTAGACATACCCCGCTCGTCTTTACGATGGATCAATGTGACTGGTGAACTACCCTCTATTGCCGAACGTGTTGTAGTTGTAGGAAGTCCAATGGGGCTCGAACTGACTGTAAGCGAAGGAATTGTTTCTGCCGTACGTCAAATACCAGACGTAGGAAAAATTTTACAAATATCGGCTCCAATCTCATCAGGTTCTAGTGGTAGTCCTGTGGTAAATATGA
The DNA here is from genome assembly GCA_022013615.1 of Desulfobacterales bacterium. The sequence goes on from JAKLQB010000376.1 coordinate 704, forward strand.
AAGGAAAAGTCATTGGTGTTGTCTCTTTTTATTTAGCAAAGGGGCAGAATCTCAATTTTGCTGTACCTTCACAGTATTTAATTAATCTGAAACCGACAAGGATACCCAAAACAATTTCAGAATGGACGCAAATTGTCGATCAAAAAGCAACTATGCAACGGAAAGGTCGTCTTTTGGTTTATGCTGACCCTGAAAAAGCAAGAGTTCGGATACTCAATATAAAACCTAAATTCTATCAAGGTATAATGCTCAAACCCGGAAAGTACCTTATCGAGGTGTCGGCCGATGGCTACAAAATGAAAAAGATTTGGATAAAGATAGAACCGGGAGAGGATAAGAATTTAAAAATTTCTCTGGAAAAGGTCCCGCACTCGCTCACAAAAGATCCGCAAGAATTGATAGTTATAGGTTTTTCTTATGCAGAAAAAAAAGAATACCAAAAAGCCATAGAGGCATTCAAACAGGCCATTCTGATTGATCCCAGTTTTGCATTAGCCCACTACAACCTGGGATTGGCCTACGTTGCGCTTGGTCTGCATTTGGAAGCCATTGAGGCATTTAAACAGGCCATCCGATTTAATCCCGGTTTTGCAGAGGCCTATTATGACCTGGGAGTTAGCTATAATACACTTAGATTTCACAGAAAAGCTATCGAGGCATGCAAGCAAGCCATCCGGATTGATCCTGATAAAGCAGATTACCACTATCTTTTGGGAGTAAATTATGAACATCTTCGCCTTGATAGCGAAGCCATGGAGGCCTTTGACAAAGCCATATGGATTGATTTAAACCATGTGGACGCCCATTTCGCGCTCGGAGCTATATATGCGCGCTATAATTCTTGGAGGGAAGCAGAGGAGCAATACAATATTCTAAAAACTCTTGATAAAAAAAAGGCAGATGAACTATCAAATTTAATCAGCACGAATAAAGACTAATTCGGTGACATCTGTGCGTTCTCAAAATTGCAGATTTCTTGAACTTATTGCAAATGAGCCACCATTGCAGATTACTGCTATGCTTCTGCAAATATCAAGGCCCTTGAAACCCTGGGATATGCAGAACATATATGCAATTACGTTGTGATTTTAGATAGTTGGTTTTTATGGCAAGGTATCCCAACCCTAAGAGTACGGAACTAAGCAACTGATTTTAATAATTTCAACAGGTAAGATTATTGCAATCAATAACATCAGAGATGTACACCTTAGGAAAAGGAGGTTTCTATAGATGGATTGGATAAATATAGGATCACTAATAACTGCAATTATCTCCTCTGTAGTTGCCATATTTGCTGCTTATCACAGTTTCAAAAACCGTAGGCTTGCAGAGAAACTATCTGGAGCCAAAATGGTTCCGCAACTTCAAATCAGACCTAAAAATTTCTTTAAAGGTTATCCTAAAGTAAGTCATTCCGCCGTTGTCTATGAGATAGTGAATTATAGTAATTTCCCTGCATTTAACGTAGAATCTGATATGAAATTTAACAAGAATGACTGGATTAAGAATTGGAGCATCACAAGGGCAAAGCAGCTGGAGAAAAAAGGCAATAATAGGACACTGCAAGAAGACGACGAAATGAAGATGCGTAAAACAGCTTCTGCGCCACACGACAAATTAGAACCCGGAGAATATATTCAAAAAATCATAGATGGAAGTTGCCCACAAAATGTCTGCGACCTAGCAAAGTCACAAAATGGATTTCATATATACCTTAAAATTGTTTGGTATAGCGAAAAAAAACAAAAGTTTGAGCAAGTCAAAAAATACTCTCTCCTTTGCGCGAAGTTGGAGGAAACAGAAGAATTTAGCTTTTTGAGTAGTGAAGCAGTTCCGATTCCATAAATGAGCTGTTTCTTGACATTTTTTATCTAATTCAACAGCCAATATTTTCCCTTGTGCTATCTGTATGACAGAAAATTCAAATCTAATTTTGTTCAGATATCACAAGACCCACCGGAGTTCATATACTGGCAAGCTGTCAGGAATCCGGCACCGGAAATAAGTCTTTCTGCTAAGATCATTGCCGGTTGTGCCTATCCAATAACCGTGCGGTTTGTTGAATAAGGATTTGGTCGGATGAAACACAAGAATTACATAGGGGAGATAGGGTAATGAAAATGAAAAGGGTTTCTGCGCCATTGGATATGTCTACCATTCTCTTGAGTAGACTTGTGGAGTGCATCTGGGGAATATCCCAAGTTGGAGACGGGGAAAAGTATGATAAAGATCATCAGCATCTAATTGATGCCTTGGCAGGAACAGTACCAATCGACGATTCGCTCAGGGAAGCTGTAGAACGGCTCCTTCAGGAAAGTATTCGCCCCTCCAAAACTGAGGAGGTAATAAATAACATTAGGGCAAATCTTATTTTCAGGGAGATCTATCGGAACGGGATGATTGTCGAACCAGAATTTGCTCCAGTGAAAGATCTTGTCGAACTGATCCGTTCAGACATTGCGGGCTGGATGTTCACAGATGAGTTTCTGGCCATTGAATCACTGTGCGATCTTCTGCCACGAGTGGAACGCTTTATGGAATTGAGAGAAGTATTCACAGATCAAAGCCCTCCTAGGAAAGCAAGGGAGCACTTAATAGAAGCGATTCAGTGCTATGTGCAGGGCTTTTATCAGGCGTGCGTGATCATCTGCCGATCGGTAGTGGAACACATGCTAGGGGAGGAACTTAGAAACCTGGGATGGAATATTTACCAGCTTCCAGGTGACGAAAACGAGGGGTTGATAATGAGAATAATAAACAATGCCCAGAGAGAAGATATAATTACTGAGACATTGCGCAAATTAGCCCATTCAATTCGTGATTGTGGCAACAAGGCATTGCATAAACACAAAGTATTTTCACGATCAGAGGCTTTCAAGTGTTTGAGTAATACACAGAAGATTCTCAGGCACATTTATGCTTCATCATAAGTTCGTAGTCAATTAAAAATAACTATACGAGCCACATTGCCTGAGGAGACAAAGTTGAGCGCTTGATTTTACCTTTTTGCCCA
>JAKLQB010000377.1 GCA_022013615.1 Desulfobacterales bacterium
CGAAATGCGAAACAAATCCGAAATCTTAATTTTCAAATGTTCAAAACAATAGAGTTCCTTTAAATATATTCTTAAGCAATGAACTTAGTATTTAGTCAAACCACCTTGGCAAAGGCTTTTTTTGTTTAGTAGGTCATTGGGATTTTGGTTATTCGAATTTGTTTCGAATTTCGACCTGCCCGCCCAGGCCTCTTTGTTCAGGATGCTTCAGCTACAATAGGGTGTGAAAAAGGAATAAACATTCAACGTTACGCATAAAGGGCAATGGCAGGCGGGTATTCGAATTTCGGATTTAACATTGTGATTTTCGTGATATTTTCCAGATCAAAGAATTTTTTGTGGCCAAAAAAAACACCAATTGTACTGCTAAGGGCCTAACCGGGTGTGTTAAGGAGCAGAAAAATGGAAGAACCGGTAAAACTGGAACAAACAGAAGGTATTGCCATCATTACACTTAATCGAGCCAGGGCCTATAATTCGTTTGACGTGGAAATGGTTCAACTGCTGGCCGATATCCTGGTCAAATTAGCCTTGGACCCGGAGGTAGCCGGGGTGGTTATTTCAGGGGAAGGCAGGGCCTTCTGCGCAGGAGGTGATTTGGCATACATAAGGGACTACGGCAAACCCTACGGTGCCGCCTTTCATGAACTGGCCGCCCGTTTTCACCAGGCCATTCTGGAGATCCGTCATATGCCAAAACCGGTTGTGGCAGCGATCAACGGTCTTGCCGCCGGAGGAGGGTTCTCCATGGCTCTTGCCTGCGATTTCAGAATCATGGAGGCTTCGGCCATAATGATGCAGGCCTATACAACAAATGGCCTGAGTATTGACGGAGGAGGCACCTTTATCCTTCCCAGGCTTGTTGGGTTGGCCAAAGCCCTTGAGATTGCCACCTTTGATCAGCCAATCAACTCTGAAAAGGCCTTAGCCTGGGGTCTTGTCACCGAGGTGGTAAAGGATGGAGCGAGCGTAAAAAGGGCCATCCAAATGCTTGAAGACATAAAAAGAAGATCTCTCACTTCTTTTGCGGCTTCCAAGAAACTGATCACAGATTCGTTTAGTACCGCCTTTGAGGCCCAACTGGAAAAGGAGCGCGAGCTATTATCCTGGTGTGGAGATCAGCCAAACGGACGAAAGGGCGTAACAGCCTTTCTGGAGAAAAGAAAACCGGTTTTTAATGAAAATAACAGATGAAATATTCCAGGTAGGTGGCAGTGACTTCACATCTTACGAGGATGCTGCCATTTATTTGATTAATTTTGACGGTCATGCTGCCCTTGTGGATGCTGGATGCGGCAGATCCACTGAAAGGCTGTTTAAAAACATCCGGTCATGGGGTGTGAAACCGGAATATATCCAATACCTCCTCATCACCCACTGCCATTATGACCATACAGGCGGCGCAAAAGCCGTGAAGGAAATGACCGGGTGCCAGGCCGTGGCCCATGAGCTGGATGCCGGATTTCTGGAACAAGGGGATGACATGGTGACCGCAGCAACCTGGTACGGGGCAAGCCTTGAGCCCTTTCTGATCGAAAAGAAATTATCCCTTCCAAGGGAACAAATCCAGTTAGGTGACCACCATGTAGAGGCCATTCACACACCCGGACATTCCCCAGGCTCCGTTGTCTACGTGGTTGAGTCCCAGGGACTCAAGGTGCTCTTTGGGCAGGATGTGCATGGGCCCCTTGACGCAAGCCTTCTTTCCAACAGGAAAGACTATCTTGAATCCCTCGATCTCCTTTTGTCCCTTGAGGCCGACATCCTTTGTGAAGGCCATTATGGGGTCTACAAAGGAAAAAGCGAGGTTCGCAATTTCATTAGATCATTTAAATAGGATGTCCCCCTCCCCCACTTTAGGCCCTCCATTCACACAATTTCAAGCTTGACTTATCATGCATTCGTGCTATCATAAAAATGTAATATTTATTTTAGGAGGGCCTATGGGTCTTATAAAAACAATTGGCAGTAGCGGGCAGATCTCGCTGGGCAAAAAATTCGCAGGTCAAACTGTAATGCTGGATGAGATCGAAGCGGGAGTTTGGATCGTTAAACTTGGTCGATTCATTCCCGATAGTGAAAAGTGGCTGCATGGGCCAGGTGTTCAGGCTGAACTTAACGAAGCTATTGCCTGGGCAGAGGAAAATCCGCCCGAAGGCACTAACTTGGAGGAATTTGAAGCACGGGCCAAACGATGAACCAGAAAAATCATCAGCCCGTGCGTTGGGATTTGAACAACCCTGTCTTTCAACGCCAGCTTTTCAATCTGTCCAAAAGTGAGCAGCGCAACATCCTCAATACTCTGCGGAAATTGGCAAATATGGCATGGCAACAGGTATATGTTGACCATGGGCTAAAATGGGAGGCCATATTATCCCAGAAAGGTCCAGGCGGCAAAAAGCTTTACAGCTTTCGAATCGGTAAGGGATTTCGGGGAGTAGCGTACCGTGACGGTTTATGGCTGCGCCTGTTGTCATTACACCCTGATCATGATTCTGCTTACCAGTAGACAATGTGGCTTCGATAGCTTCTCCTGGGGAATTCATTCTTACCCTATTACTCTAAATATCCTGAGGGCAGAGTTTTGGAATTGCTGGGCATATTCCTTTTAGGTTGAGCTTTCAGTACGAAAGTGATATATAAAAGCATATATCACAAATTGGTGGAGATCATGGGGAGCAGGCGAACCATAGTTACTATTTCGGATGAAGATAAAACCTGGCTGGAAGGATACAGTAAGGCATATAATGTATCCGTTGCCGAGGGGATTCGGCAGGGAATAAA
>JAKLQB010000378.1 GCA_022013615.1 Desulfobacterales bacterium
AGGAGACCCAGGATCATGCCCACAATGGCGGCCATCAGCACCCCAAACCACAGGGAACCCGTGCCAAAGGTAACGAGGAACCCTGTCATGGCGCCCATCAGCATGATGCCCTCGATTCCCAGGTTCAGCACGCCGGATCGCTCTGCCAGGATTTCACCCAGGGTGGCGAATATGATCGGCGTTGCCATCCTCATCATGGCCCCGATGAGTCCTGAGATAAAGGCTGCTTCAAGGAACTCACCCATTACTTCCGTACCACCTTTATTCTGTATTCAGTAAAGAGTAGAAAGATCAGCATAATCATCAGCGCCATTCCCTGTATCACCTCTGCGATGTATGTTGGGACGCCTGTCATACGACTCATGGTATGTGCTCCGACAATTATCACACTGAAAAAGAGTGCTGAAAAAAGCACTCCAACAGGATGGAGGTTACCCAGCATGGCGATGACAATCCCGGAATACCCGTAACCGGGAGAAATGTCCATAATCAGACGATACTGAAGTGCGCAGAGCTCTCCCACCCCGGCAAGGCCTGCCAGCCCGCCTGATACCAGGGCAGTCCACAGAATCACCGCGGTGGTATTGATGCCGCCGAAATGGGCGGCCCTAATGTTGACACCGACTGCCTTTGACCGGTACCCAAAGACCGTCCGTTTATTGATAAGCCATATGACCAAAACGGCCAATAAGGCGATGAGGATTCCCAGGTGAAAACGTGACCTGGTTAAAAGGATCGGATACCGGGCAGCCTCGATAATCGCCGATGATCTGGGCCAACTGGAGCCGGGCTGCTGAAGAGGTCCAAAAAGGAGTGCCCCCATGATGTGGACCATCACATAGTTGAGAAGAAGCGTGGACACCACATCGTCCACTTTGAGCTTTGTCTTTAAAATGGCGGGAATCGCAGCCCAGATACCCCCGGCAAGGAATCCGCCAAGCATAATCACCGGCAGAACCAGGACCCCGGGGATACCGCCCAGAGAAACGCCAAGCACCGTGGCCGTCAAGGCCCCTGCAAGCAGTTGGCCCTCTGCACCGATATTCCAGAATTTGGCCCGAAACGCGAAAGCCACGGCCAGGCCCGTCAATAGGAGCGGGCTGGCTTTTACAAATGTCTCCAGGAGGTTGAAGCGAGTTCCCAGGGCGCCGTAGAAGAGATAAAAATAGGATTTCCAGAGATGACCTCCGGCGAGAAGGATAGGAATGGCGGAAAGAATAAGTGTGGTGACAATGGCGGCAATGGGGATAACGACTCTTGCCCATTTCGGCAGTGGTTCACGTCTCGTGATCCTCATTCTGATCATTTTGTTACCCCGCTCATCCAGAGACCAATCTGTTCGCGGGAGGCTTCCGCCACCGGGACGTCTCCCATGATCACCCCTTCATACAGCACAGTAACCCGGTCACTCAACGCGAATATTTCGTCCAGGTCCTCGGAGATCAGGAGGACGCCCGCCCCCCTTTCGCTCTCTTGCAGAATTCTTTGATGGATGTACTCCATCGCCCCAACATCAAGGCCTCGCGTGGGCTGGAAGGCGACCACAACTGAGGGTTTTCCGGCGAGTTCTCTGGCCAGCATCACCTTTTGCAGGTTTCCACCGGAAAGGCTGTTGGTCACGGCATCCCGGCCTGCGCTCATGATGCTGTATGCCCCTATCAGGTCTTCACTAAACTGATGAATTTTTTTGAAGTTCATCATCCCGAATTTTTGAAACTCAGGCATTGCGTGGTTTTCAAGAATCAGATTTTCCTCTACGGAGAGATCCATCATCAGCCCTGTGTCAATTCTGTCCTCCGGTATTCTTCCCATTTTCGATCTGATGACCGATGCCGGGCTTCCAGATCTTAGAGCCTCGCCGTTTATTTTGATTGTCCCGCCTATCGGATCACGTATGCCAAAGAGTGCCTCTGAGAGTTCTTTCTGGCCATTTCCGGAAATCCCGGCCATCCCCAATATCTCGTTCTTCCTGACAACCAGGTTGAGACCCTTCAACGCCAGGAGCTTCTTATCATTCAGGGCGCTGAGGTTTTCAATTTCAAGAACGGGCTTTCCCGGGCGGACTTTCTTCTTCTCCAGCCTTTCCAGAAGGTCCCTCCCTACCATAAGATTCGCCAGTTCCTTAATGTTCGTCTCGGACGTCTTTCTTCCTGCTACGACCCGGCCGCCCCTCAGAACGACGACACGATCTGCAATCTCCATCACTTCATTCAGTTTGTGGGAAATAAAAACAACCGATCGGCCTTCTTTTACCATCGATTTCAATGTGTTAAAGAGTTCTACTGTTTCAGCAGGGGCCAGCACAGCCGTGGGTTCGTCCATAATAAGGATGTCTACATCTCTGTAGAGCGCTTTGAGAATCTCTACCTTTTGCTGTTCACCCACAGATAGGGTCCACACCCTTGCATCAGGATCGACCTGAAGTCCGAATCTTTTTTGGAGCCGAAGGAGTTCTGTTCTGGCTGACTTGAGATCAAGGAAAAGGCCTTTGCCGGAATCGGTACCAATGATGATGTTTTCAAGTACGGTTTGAGATGGGACCAGCGCGAAGTGTTGACGAATCATTCCGACGCCACGGGAGATTGCATCTCTGGGAGCGGATAGCTCGACTTTTTCGCCCTTTATGAAAATTTCGCCTTCATCACATGTGTAATACCCAAAAAGGATATTCATCAGCGTCGTCTTACCTGCACCATTTTCACCGAGCAACGCGCATATTTCCCCCGGATAAATATTGAAATCGATATCGCTGTTGGCTGTGACATCCAGAAAATGCTTGGTGATGGAGGACATGCGCACGATTGGCTTTTGGGTAGTTGCCATCAATCACCTCGTGAAATGAGAGCGGAGTAATGGGGTGAGGGAGCATCCTATGGTTTACATGAGACACAACCGTGAAGGCTGCAGCAGGTCATGAGTTCTTTTCTTCGGTTCCGAGTTTCCCAGCCAGGTCACCAGTCACCTCAGAAAAGGTCTCATGCCCTTTATCTATTGAGTCCGTTGTAGACTACTTAATGCTCCCTTAGTAAGTTCTAATCCGAAACCGGTGGCTGCTCGTCAACGGGGACACGGAAGGTTCCATTGATAATTTTCTTCTCAAGATCCCTTACCTGCTGGATCACTGCTGAAGGCAGCTTTTTTTCAAAGGCATGAAACGGTGCGAGACGGGAGCCCCCTTTTGCCATCATCGACCATTCACCCAGGTCCATGGACACCCAGGCTTTTTTCTTTACCATCTCAGTGCAGAACTTTATGATGGGATACATATCCCAAATGGGTCCGGTGATGACCACACCGGGAGCAAGTGCATTCTGGTCTGACATATTGCCAAAAGCAAGTACGCCTTTCTCCTTACAGGCCTCGAAAACCCCGAACCTTTCTGCAAAGATCAGATCCGCCCCGGCCTCAATTTGGGCGATCGCGGCCTCCTTGGCCTTGGGGGGATCAAACCAACCGCCAATATAGGCGATCTTGACTTTGACCTTCGGATTCACTTTAAGGGCGCCCGCCTTGAAGGCATTCACCAGCCTGTTAACCTCGCCAATGGGGATGGCGGCGACCACGCCGAGCATATTGGTCTTTGTGAGTTTGCCTGCAATGACGCCGCAGAGATAGGCCGGTTCATGAATCCAGTTGTCAAAGACGGAGAAATTGGGAGAAACAGGACCAAACTCTGATCCAAAGGCAAAGGCGATCTCGGGATAATCCTTGGCTACCCTTCTCGCCGGTTCTTCGCCTGCGAGAAATGCATCGCCCACGATCAGATCAAATCCTCTTTCGGCATACTCCCTGAGAACCTTTTCAAAATCAGCTGCGGCGATCTTTTCTGTGAATTCGTATTCTATGTTACCCAATTCCTTTTTGGCTTTAAGACAGGCCTGGTGAATCACCCCATCCCACGGTTCCTCAATCGCTGTCTGAAAGATTGCAGCAATTCGGAATGCTTTACTTTCGCTCCCAGCAAAAGAATACGAAACTGAGAGAAGAACAATCATGATAACCAATGCTGTTTTTTTCATAGTACTACCTCCTTTAAAAGATATGACCTTATTCGGCACACATTCATTTATAGCCCCTCAGAGGCTAAAACATCCGTGACCCGTAAACGTTTGACTTGACAAAAAACCACCTTCAGATTGTTTTGCATTTTTGCCTGGACTTCGGCCGCTTTCTCACATTTTCTATTTGATCCGTCACCTCCTTTTAATGAAAGTACATTAGAGTAGCGCCCCAATTTTGTCAAGAGATGGGGCGCAGTATGTTTAGGATGCTTGACAGACCGGAAATTTGAATTACTTTACAGGGTAACAGGCGAGCGTCCTGATTGCATATTTTTTCCATTCCCTATGTCCAGGGTGGCTCCTCGGAGTCACCCTTTTTTTAGCTCCCACTTTTGGCGCATCTGCCATCTATCCTGGCCTGACGCTCTTTCAACCCTGCAACCCCATAACCCTAAATCCCGCTTTCCGCGGGAAACTCTGAACCTTTGAAAGCCTACGAATTTTTTTGACTATCCACGGGTTCAATACTATATTGCAGTGTTAAGAGGCTGCTGATAATGGAAAAACAATATGGCTCCAGGCTTTTCCTCATAATTTTTATCTGCTTCCTGGTCTTGCTTTTGGCCATTTTCTGGACATATGTGTCATCCATTGTGCTGGCACTGCTTATCACAAGCGTATTTTTCCCCATGTACCTTTGGGTCAAAAGGTATTTCAAAGGGCGGGAGAACTCAGCATCCCTGATCATGAGCCTTGTTGTTCTGCTGGTACTTGTTATCCCTGTCGGATCGTTTGTGGGGACCCTCTCCAATGAGGCATTTGATTTTTACAATCGGACCCGGAGTGCGGTTTCATTGAAACAGCTCCAGCAAACCCTTGATAGTGACTCCGTATGGGTTCAGCGTGCCAAGAAAATAGGAAAGATGGCAGGTATTGAATTAACACCGGATACGATCGAGGAGTTATCCGGCTCCGTGGGGAAAACGGTCGGGCTCTTTCTATATAAACAGATCAGCTCTGCGGCCTCAAACCTGTTTAGTCTGTTGGTCCACTTCTTCCTGATGATGATGGTCATCTTCTATCTGTTCCGGGATGGAATGCGACTTAAGGACTACCTTACGCAACTTATTCCCGTTCCTGAAATGCAACTTGAGAAGATAGTGAAAAAGTTTCATGAAATGGGAAAAGCACTCATTGTTGGAAACGGCCTGTGCGGCATTATCCAGGGTATTCTTGGAGGTTTTGGTTTCTTCATATTTGGTCTGCACTCACCTTTCCTTTGGGGGACGGTGATCGCCTTTATGGCCTTTTTGCCTGTCATAGGCGCCTCGGTTGTATTTATACCGGCTGCTGTTATTTTAATTATACAGGGGAAGTTATGGCTGGGCATTAGTTATCTGATCTATAATATGTTTTACAGCTCAATTATTGAGTACGTGATAAAACCACGGTTGATCGGTAAAGGGATGCAGATGAATTCGTTTCTTGTGTTTATCGGGATTATCGGAGGGATAAAGCTTTTTGGAATTATAGGTATTGTTTACGGTCCCTTAATCATTACGACATTCCTGACGCTTGCGGAGATCTACAGGCTTGAATATAAGGAACAACTTACATAAAATGTAGGCGTTCACGGGTTCAAAGGTTCAGAGGTTCAATTCTCGTCCACGGACTGCATTTGGGATGCATATTTACGAGAAAAGCGTCAGCTTCGTCAGGCGTAATTCAAAATTTGGAGCCAAATTGGCAATTACTTGGGAAAATGGGCCTTTTTAACGAGGCCTTAGGGTCTTAAATGCCTTTTTTTCTTTAACCCTCGTATGTGACTCCACAACGCTGGAGTCTCTTTTTCGACCAAACTAGCCGCTTCGGCGGTCAGAGGCGGCGCTGAACGTTGAACCCTGAACCTGTGAACGGTTACCATAAAATATATTTATCCATATTGTGAGGAGAGTAGAAAATGGATCCTACGAAAATTCTAAAAGGAAAAAGGGTTTTGATCGTGGATGACGAAGAGGATGTCCTTGAGTTTTTGATGGAGATACTGGATATGTGCAAAATCGACAAGGCATCCACCTTTGAGAAGGCAAAAGAGCTTCTTGAAACAAATCCTTACCACATTGCTGTCCTTGATATCATGGGTGTGCGGGGATATGAACTGCTGGAGATTGCCAACAAGAAAAATATTCCGGCTCTGATGCTCACTGCCCATGCGCTTTCAAAAGACAATCTCAAGAAATCCTTTGAAAAGGGCGCATCGTACTATGTACCCAAGGATGAAATCAGTAAAATTGACATCTTCCTGGCTGACATCCTTGAAGCCCTGGAGAAAAAGAAAAATGTATGGGTCAAGTGGTATGAGAGGTTAAGCACCTTTTGTGACAGGAGATTTGGTCCAGACTGGAGAGATGAAGATCCGGAATTCTGGGATACCCTGTTGAAATATTAGCGAGTGCCCACTCAGAACTTCACTGATAGAGGACAGCCTTGAAAGACTTACACTAAATGATCAAGGAGGATCAGATATGGGGGAAAAAGGTTTGGGTATCACCATTACACAGCACATCTTAAGCCAGCAACGGCAAAATCCAGAGGCGACCGGAGCGTTTACGACTCTGATCACCGAACTGATCGTTGCAGCAAAGGTCATCTCCAGGGAAGTAAACAAGGCCGGACTGGTTGACATCCTGGGGCCAACTGGAAAAATCAATGTTCAGGATGAACTGGTGCAAAAGCTGGACATTTTTGCGAACCAGGTCATTATAGAGAGAATGCAGCACATCGGTCAATTATGGTGTATGGGGTCAGAGGAGGACCCTGATCTGATCGAGATCCCAGCTCAATTTCCAAAGGGAGAATATATTCTGTTCTTTGATCCTTTAGACGGTTCTTCCAATATTGATGTCAATATAAGCATTGGTACCATTTTTGGTGTTTTCAAGAAAAAGAATAGTGGAACAACATCTGATTTACTGCTCGACGACGTTCTACAGCCAGGAATAAAACAGGTAGCCGCTGGTTATTTCGTCTACGGCTCAAGCACTATTATGGTGTACACCACTGGAAATAATACCGGCGTTCATGGTTTCACGCTCTTTCCAAGCGTAGGTGAATTTCTTCTTTCACATGAGAATATCCGAATTCCCGAAAAGGGAAAGATCTATAGCGTTAATGAGGGAAATTATGTTCACTGGGATAAAAAAACCCGCGCCCTTATAGACTATTTCAAGACAAAAGATAAAGAAACCGGACGGCCTTACTCGTCCCGTTATGTAGGAAGTCTGGTGGCAGATTTTCACCGGAATTTGTTAAAAGGCGGCATCTTCATGTATCCGGCAGATAAAAAGGACCCCAAAAAGCCTACGGGCAAGCTGAGACTCATGGTGGAATCCAACCCTCTGGCCATGGTGGTCAAAGAAGCAGGGGGGTATGCCAGTGACGGCCATGGTCCCATTTTAGATATTAAGCCCACCGCGTTACACCAGAGGACGCCCCTTTATATAGGGAGTAAACAGGACGTAGAGCTTGCTGAAGCCTATATAAGCGGGAAAGTGTAACCCTAATTGAGTGATGCTCAATTAGGTGATATTGGGTATTGGTCCCCAGTTAAATCGTCTCCGAATATAACAGGATAAATATCTGGTATTGGTTTTAAGGTGTTTCACTTCTTATCTTATATTACTTCCCTGATAGAGATATAAAAATGAAAAATATTCCTCTAAACCAGTACCAAGTACCGGATACCAAGTACCACCTCAATTGAGTTTGACTCAATTGAGGTGATAATATAGAGGCTATAATACCTCAGGAGGTTCACGTCCCAACAGAATGAAATCTCATTTCCGGGAGTTCAAGGCAGGTTAGCCGGTTGCCATAAACGGCACCGGTATCCAGTCCTATCTTGTTTTCCATGACCAGGGGTTCACTGAATGGGGTGTGACCAAAGACGACCTTCTTCCCAAAATCGTAATCAGAGTAGATAAAGGGTTCCCGGATCCAGACCATATCGTCCAGGCTTTGCTCCTTTATTGGGACGTTAGGCCTGAAACCGGCATGGACTACATAGTGATTCTCAAGCTCTATATATGTCTTTAGCGACTTTAAAAAAGCCAAATGGTCAGGGGGAACTAAGGAGTTGAACTCTTTCAGCTCATCCTCCTGATAGCTTTCCACTGTTCGCCACCCACCGTTCATAAGGAATAATCCGCGATCCGTGCCGGAAAGATATTCCATGAAAATTGTCTCATGATTCCCAATAAGGCACTCAACACTAACTGAACACTTTGCAAGAGCAAGGACATAGTCTATCACCCCTTTGGGATCTTTGCCCCTGTCGATATAGTCCCCCAGAAAGATAAGCCGGTCCTTGTCAGGCTCCCAGCGAATCTTGGCCATAAGCTTGTTAAGCATGTCAAGGCAACCGTGAATGTCTCCGACAACGAATATTCTTTCTTCGCCCATTAGAACCTTAAAATCAGACGAGGCCGATCCCTGGGGTCAAGGCGGGTGAGCCCTGCCCTTTTGGCCGCATCTACAGCATATTTAAACTCCTGCGTGTTCAACCGGCGGCTGATGAGTTCATGTTCATTGGCAGTGCCGCAAGGTCTGTACTGGTCCATCACATTAACGTATGTATTTGAAGAGATTTCTTTTGCAAGAAACTCCATAATTTCCTCGGTTCCCGCCACCCGGTTAGGCATAACCAGATGCCTTACAAGCAATCCTCTGACCGCGATACCGTTTTCATTGACGACCAAATCCCCTACCTGGCCATGCATTTCCTTAATCGCTTCTATCGCGACCTGTCTGTAATCACCCGCCTTGCAGAACATGCCTGCCCATTTTTCATCCCAGAACTTGAAATCCGGCATATAAATGTCAAAGATTCCATTCAAAAGCTCCAGGGTCTCTTTCCGGTCATAGCCGCCTGAATTATAAACCAGCGGCACCCTTAGCCCATCGTTTATAGCCAGAATGAGCGCTTCTATGATTTGCGGGACCACATGGGTTGGGGTAACAAAATTAATGTTGTGGCAGCCACGTTCAGCCAGTTGAATCATCATGGCAGCCATTTGTTCAGGCTCTATTTCCACACCTTCAGATAGATGGCTGATATCGTAGTTCTGGCAAAATGTACAAAGCAGATTGCATGAGCTTAAGAATATGGTGCCGGATCCGTACTCACCAACCAGGGGGGCCTCTTCCCCGAAGTGCGCATTGTAGCTCGCGATCCTGGCCTTTCTTCCTGTCCTGCAGTAACCGGTTTCCCCTGCCAGCCGGTTTACCCCGCATGCTCGAGGGCAAAGATTGCAGGATTTCAGAAGCCCCAAGGCCTTTTCAGCCCGAACCTCGAGTTCACCTTCACGGTAGAGCTCTAAATAGGAAGGCTCCATGGCAGAATGGTAAATGGGATGTCTCTCCCCCCGGATATTATCTCCTTTGACCAAATATCCTGAGGAGCATCAAAAACAGGTTGATAAAGTCAAGATAAAGGGAAAGAGCTCCCAGGATGGCCCCCTTTCTTTTGACACCACCATCTAACCCTGCAGGCTGTGTGAGGGCCATGTTTTTTAGCTTCTGGGTGTCATAGGCGGTTAACCCCACAAACACGATGACGCCAATGCATCCGATAATCATGTTCATGGCGCTGCTTTGAATAAACATGTTTACAAGTATCGCTATGACTACACCAATCAGTCCCATCATCAAGAACCCGCTCCAGGACGTCAGGTCCCTTTTGGTGGTCCAGCCATAGATACTGCATCCAACAAATGTTCCGGCACAGATAAAAAAGGTGCTGGCAACGGACTCAGTAGTATAGACAAGAAATACGGATGACAATAAAACGCCGGTTAGACCTGAATACAGGAGAAAAAGAAACGTGGCCGTAGCGGCACTTATCTTGTCAATCCTGGCGCTTAAGTACATAACCAGGCCGAAGTACGCCAGAATGAAGGCAATCATCAGCACTGCATTTCCGAAGATGAGCCGGACCAAGTCCGGTCTTCCGGATACATAGTAGGCTACAAACCCTGTCAGAGCAAGCCCTATGGCCATCCAATTATACACACTCCTTACGAATTCATTTACTACAACCTCGGTCCCCTGTCTTCCAGCGACAGCTTTTTCCATTCGTTTAAACCTCCAAAAGAGATAATTTAATGGCTATTATTATAAGTGTTTTAAAATAGAATTCAAGTCTGTATTCAAAAAACGGTATAACCTTTTTATGGCACCACTACCAGGGTGGTGGTTTAAACCGATCAGTTAAATCGTGTTA
>JAKLQB010000379.1 GCA_022013615.1 Desulfobacterales bacterium
AAGTTAAAAGGATAAAGGATAAAAAATCATTCGAAATTGGTTTATCATGGTTGAAATGCACAGATAAGAACCATGATAATTATCAGCTAATTGATGACTACGCAGTGTGGCATACTAACTATTAATAACTACCGAACAAGTCATTTGAGCCTGACGCCTATTATCTCGCAGCTTTGAAAAATTATTCTTTTTTCACATATTTTCAGACGTTGAGCGCTTCTGGTATTTATCCGGCGCAGCTCAATTCCGCCGTTAACGGCTCTAAATAAAAAACAGGAGATAAAAACGAAAGATGGCAATAGAACTATTCCCATCATCTTTTCGTTGTGACTGTGGAAAGGAATTGCATTTCTTTGAGAATACAATCCGGGATATGAAAAAGATGAGCAAAAAAAAACGAGTTCGCTTAGGAGAGGGAAAACACACTATTGTTTTTTATAAAGGCGAAGCAATAGAGATTCTTTGCCCGAAACTAGGAAATTGCATCATTACCGACTTAGAGTAAAGGGTCTACGTCAATACAGCCTCGAAATTGGGTTTCCGACCTGATATCAGGCGCTAACAAATGCAGTTCATTGGACAGCCATGGCCGAGCCGATTTGGAAAATCTATTGGTTATCAAATATGTTTTGTTTTATCGCCCGTCAGTGGCAAACAGGGCTGCCATTGACTGCAAACGCTATTTGTTTTGAATTAACTGGAATTGAACTTATTTGGAGAGGCAGAAATGGGTAAAGACAGGATGAAGAAACAATTCGGTTCCCTACCGCCAAAGTATAATTTTTCCCTCAATCCATATCCTGAAGTGCGATTTTCTAAATGCCCTGATTGCCAGAATAAGACAGGTCAGCGCAAACTCCCCCTACTTATCCACGTCGACCCCAACAATCTTATTGCCCTGAACTACACCAACCGATACTGTCACCGCTGTGACATGCTCATTGGTCACAAAGATGAAATTGAACATCATTTGACGGACCTATTTTTGAAAATCAATCCTAAGTTTATAGGTAATAATTATCTTGTGTTTGGCACAGTTGAGAAAAAAGCTTGGCGTGATAATATAAATCACCCAAGACCATTTGATGAAATGGTGCAGCATATTCATGACTTCAAAAGTTATCAAAATATCCGCATGACTATGGCAGGCTGGTTCCCAAAAGGGCAGATCCCGCCGGTAGTGGAACCGCCTCCATCAACTGAGTGGCTAAAAAAGTAAGACTTTGGATGAAGATAATGAAAAACTCTATATCAATCACTTCAGCGGACGGGAAGGAAAACGGTGGTCTTCCGAGGTAGCGCTTGCAGCTCGCCGCTGAGTTGTGGGTTATATTATATGTCAAGGCAGAATAAATAATTGTGGTCTTAAGGAAATGAGCAAAAACGATAAAAACAAAAAACATTCCGGATCATCGGAATTCATCAAAATTATCGATCTTGCCGTTCATGAAGGTGCTGATTCATTACCATAGAATACGATGATGGACTGGAAGTTTGTAATTGGATCGGCAATACAGGTATTGCAGATGTCTTTGTTGACCGAGATTTTGAAAAGGAACTTATTGGATATATCATTGAGGCTGCGAAACTGGAAAATAAGCCAAAAGGTAGCATTGTGGTTGAGCTTCATGGGATAAAACATACCATCAATATTGAGGAGTATAACCATTTCGGAGAGTCAGCATTCAAACTTACCTTCAAAAAGGAAAATTGATAAAACATATTACCAATTAGTCCAGCAGTCAGGCAGGGCGCCGGGGTTTTTTTCAAGTGGCAGTCCTTGTTGCCCTGCCTGCTGCTGACTTCCACCGTTACATGAAAAAGGATATTTGATAATGAAGAAAAAAAGGGGGGGGAAACGTTTCCCGTAACAGCGATTTCAAAGCTTATTGCCACTTTTGTGGGGCTACAGTCGGTCAGATAAGTGATCGGACGGAAGAAAAAGTGAGTTCAATATATGACTGTCCAAAATGCAGAGTAAACTACTGTGATCAGTGCAGCTATGGAAAAGAGGTAGATGGAAAACTGGTCCAGTTTTGCCTGCGATGCGAAAGCAAGATAGAAAAAGTCATGTAATCACTCCAGCAGAAGACTAACGCCGCAGCTGAGTTCAATCGTTAGCAATCAAGAAATACGACGGGTAATATGCAAATGAATGTCAGAAAAGATATTCAAGAAATAAATGAAATTCCTAATATTGGCCCTGCAACTGCGAGAGATCTTGCACTGTTATACATTCTTACGCCGTCTGAGTTAATAGGGAAAGATCCGTACAAAATGTATAATGATTTATGTCAAATAACAGGTTCAAAACATGATCCTTGCGTAATTGATGTTTTCATTTCTGCTGTAAGGTTTATGGAAGGAGAGCCGTCCAGGAAATGGTGGTATTACACACCTGAGAGGAAGAGAAAACTCTTGCAAGCAAGGAGTCCCCGGTAATGTCCTGGGATCGCTTAGAGAAATATTGGACATGTGTGCTATTGAAACTGCTGCTGATTATGAGACAGCAAGAGAACTCCTTTCAAAAAACACATATGATGCCGCTATTCTCGACATAATGGGGGTAGGGGGTTATGAGCTATTGGAAATCACGACGACGAAGGGTATCCCCACCTTAATGCTTACAGCTCACGCCCTCAGCCCGGATAACTTTGTAAAATCAATTAAAAGAGGGGCTCACGCCTATGTGCCAAAAGACAAGATGTCGGAAATTAGCTCCTTTCTTGAAGATATTTTAAGGCCACAACAAAAAAGAAGCAAAAAAATTGGCAGATGGTTTAACAAACTCGAGCCTTTCTTTGAAGAGAAATTTGGTACCTACTGGAAAGAGAAATCTGATCTGGAATTCTGGAAGAATTATTATTAGTCCCAGTTTCACACAAAATTTGCCCAAATATAGAATCTAAGTACAATGATTAAATCCATGAACATAGCCTGGTGGGTTGAGCGTTGGAGCGAACTGCACCCGGATAAACCCGCTATCCTCTTTGAAGGGAAAAAAATCAGTTACTTGGAACTCCACCAGCGGGCAAACCGGACCAGTTGCTGGCTCCAGTCCCTGGGTATTGAGAAGGGAGATCGGGTGGCTGTCATGCTCAACAATTGCCCTGAATTCATTGAACTCTATTTAGCATGCTCGCGCCTAGGGGCCATTTTTGTGCCTGTTAACTTTCGCCTTGCAGGACCGGAACTTGAGTATACCCTTAAGAATTCAAGCCCCAGGCTTTTCGTGTTTGGAAATGAATATGCTGATGATATAAGCAAACTCAATTTGAGCAATTTCCTGCCTTTGATGCTGTTGGCTACTGTGGGCAAACTATCAGGTTTTTCCAGAACCTTGAATTATGCTTCTGAGACAGCCGCCTTTCAGAATCAAAAACCCACATTTGCAGGGTCCCCAGGGCCGACTGATCCGGAGGAGCCTCATGTTATCATGTACACATCAGGAACCACCGGTCAGCCCAAAGGCGCAGTATTGTCTCACCGCAAGACCTTTTTCAACTGCCTGAACGCTGATATCTTCTTTAAGCTTCACTTCGACGACATAATGCTCATTGTTCTGCCTCTATTCCATTCCGGAGGGCTCTTCATACAGGCATCGCCCATCATCTACAAAGGGGCGACCATGATCATCCATCCCAAATTCGATCCATCCAAGACCTATCAGGATATTGAACGATTCAAAGTAACAAAGTTTCTGGGTGTCCCAACTGTTTACAGGGCGCTTCTTAATGCGGATCTGGAAAAAGGGAGGGATTTATCCTCTTTGAAAGTCTGTGCTATCGGGGGAGAAAAGACAACACACGAGCTGATGGCCTTGTGTAAGAGGGCAGGCTTTTCACTTCGTCAGATCATGGGTCAGACCGAGACATCCATTCTTTTGTGGGCATCGGAAGAGGAATCGCTTCGAAAACCGGGCACCGTGGGCCGGCCCGTCTTTCATGCTGAAGTGAACCTTGTTGACAGTGAGGGCCACCAAGTGCAGCCTGGTGAAGTGGGCGAAATTCTTGTCAGGGGCTCGATCATGATGAAGGAATACTGGCGGGATCCTGCCAGGACTGAGGAAACAATCAAAAACGGTTGGCTTCACACTGGCGACCTGGCCCGCATGGATGAAGAAGGATACTTTTATCTGGTTGACAGGGCCAGGGACATGTATATCTCGGGCGGTGAAAATGTCTACCCGGTAGAGGTTGAGAGAGTCTTGAGGGGGCATCCGGACATTGAGGATGTGGCTGTGGTTGGTGTTCCGGACGAAACCTGGGGTGAGACAGGACACGCATTCGTTATTCTTAAACCAGGATCATGCCTTTGCACCGAAGACCTTACTCAATTTTGTGAAGGAAAATTGGCACGCTATAAATGGCCAAAAAAAACTACTTTCTGCAAGGATTTCCCCTGCACTTCTTTGGGAAAAGTGCGTAAATCTTTACTCTGTCGGGAGAATGGGGAAACTACTGAATTTTCCTCAAGAGAATGACTGGCGCCAAGAATGATATAGCCGCACCCCGGTTAAATAAAACCACAAAGGCATTTAACAGGGCATGAAAAGGCACAAGACATACAAAAAGTACAGTCCTGCCGATCGGAAAGGAGCATCACACTATGATTCTTGAGGAATTAAAGGGCCTGAAAATAGGCTTCAAAATGGGTCCTCAGCAGTTTAGCGAAAAAAAACCGACTCTTGTCATGATCCACGGGGCAGGGGGCCGTTCGCAGACATGGCAGGGCCAGATCCATCCTTTGAAGGATTCTTTAAACACCCTGGCCCTGGATCTGCCCGGCCACGGAAAGACCGTTGGTCAGAGCAAAAACCGCGTGGATGAGTACGCCCACTGGATGGGCGAAATGCTTGATGTCCTGTTTCAGGAGCCTGTTTTCTTGATGGGGCACTCTATGGGTGGGGCCATAGTTCAGGAAACAGCTCTTTTGTATCCAAAACTTCTAAAAGGTATTATCCTTGCTGGCACTGGGCCCAGACTCCAGGTTGCTCCCATGTTCCTGGAAGGTTTTTTAAACAGATTTGAGGAAACAGTTGATTTAATAATTAGTTATGGGTACTCGTCTGGGGCCGAGCGATCAATGCTCAGAGAAGGTGAAAAGCTAATGAAAGAGGCTGGGGCAAAAGTGGTTCATGATGATTTTGTGGCCTGTGATCGTTTTGACAGGCGCAAAGACCTTGGGAGTATCAACCTGCCATGCCTGATTGTTTGCGGGGAGAAAGACAAGCTGACGCCACCAGCCCTTTCAAGGATACTTCATGAATCAATTAGGGGAAGCACGCTTGAGGTATTACCGTCTGCAGGGCACTATGCTATGATAGAAAGCTATAAAGAGTTTAACCAGAGTGTCAGGAATTTTATATCGGAAAGCCAAGTTCTCTTGACAGCTTGAAAGGATCAGGGGTAATAAACCGGCATGGCACTGAACATTATCATCATCGTTTCAGGGGGAATCCTCCTCCCGTTCCTTCTTTATTATGAATACAGGGAGAATCACAGGAGTATTCTTCCCACCAAGACAGCCCTTTCAACACTGTTTGTCATAACAGTCCTTATCCAGCCCCATCCCATTTCTACATATTACCACCTGCTTCTGCTTGGGCTTTTGTTCTGCTTAGGGGGGGATGTCTTTCTTGCCTTACCCCAGGACAAGATGTTCCTTTTGGGACTGCTCTCTTTCCTGGTCGGCCACATTTTTTACATCATCGGCTTTTTTAGTGTAGCCCATATAAACACGTGGACCTGGCTGGGAACCCTTATTGTCCTCGGCTTCAGTGGGTACGTGTACTTCTGGCTCAAACCCCATCTTGGGACCATGAAGGTACCAGTCCTTGTTTACATAATCGTCATCACCATCATGTTTTCGGGGGCCTGGTCGATTTTGGGCGAATCTAATCTGGCCGGATTGGGGCGGATTATAGTTTTTTCAGGGGCCTCCTGTTTCTACGTCTCCGACCTGTTCGTGGCCCGGGACCGGTTTATGAAAAAAGCACCCATCAACCGGTTCCTGGGTCTACCCCTTTATTACACCGGGCAGTTCCTTTTGGCCTTCTCTGTAGGATTACTGTAAGAGATCAAGTAACCGTTCACGGATTTCCCGCTAAAAGTGGGCGTGAAAGCGGGATTCAAGCTTGCCTGCCTCAGGCAGGGTTACCTGTTTCCTATAATGCTGATGATACTCAAACGCTTTCTTCACATAGTGCTGTGTGGCCTTAAAGGGGGGAATGCCTTTATACTCCCTGACCCTTCTGCTCCCAGCATTATAGGCTGCAAGGGCCAGCTTGACATCTCCATTAAAGAAACCCATTTTGATCCGTCCAATTTGACCCACTCTTGCTTAAACCTGTTAATTTATCTTTAGATTTCCATAAATAATCAATGCCTTAAAGACTCTTGAGTCTAACTCCAAAAGGTGGCATCTGTTTTGCATTTTATTTCTCATGAATAAAAATCCGGGCCCAGAGGATATGGCTTTGATCTGGCCCTGAGGACCGGGTTTTCCATGTTGGGATAAAATGGTGTAACACATGACCGCCATTAAAGAGTTGAATTTTGATCACCTTATTGGTCAGGAGGTCGGCACATCCACCCTCTTAAAGGAGCTTGCCCGCGGTGGGATGGCGGCCATATTTATCGCCTACCAAAGAACATTAAAACGTCAAATTGCAGTCAAAATCCTGCCCAAATCGCTCCTTACCCCCCTGGCCGCCGAACTCTTCCAGCAGGAGGCAGAATCAGCCGCTATCCTGTCACATCCCAATATCGTTACAATTTATGAGGTCGGAGAGGTCGAGGGTTTCTTGTTTATTACAATGCAGTTAGTGAATGGGCGATCTCTTTTCGATTACATCACAATGGCGCGAAAGCATGTGCTGCCGTCCAAGCGAATATTACCCCTGAAGGCGACCATTAAAATCATTACAGACGTCCTCGATGCCCTGGATTATGCCCATAGTCAGGACATTATTCACAGAGACATTAAACCGGCCAATATACTTATAGAGGCCCATACAAAACGCCCCATTGTCTCGGACTTTGGACTTGCCACAACTACCCGTGGACCTGAGCAGGACTCTTCGGTAATTACAGGAACTCCGACTTACATGTCCCCTGAACAGATATTGAACGACCCTGCGGACGGCCGGACCGATATTTACGCAACCGGCGTTATGCTGTTTGAGATGCTTGTATCCAGGCTGCCGCTACCAAAATACAGTACGGCAATGGAACTGCTTAAAATGAGATTGAAACTAAAAGAGCGGCTATTTCAAAAAAAGCCTTCAGAAATTAATCCTATGCTTACTCGGGAAATGGACGATATTGTCTTTAAAGCGATAGCTCATGACCCGGAAAACCGCTATGCTACCTGCCGGGAGTTTCTCGAAGCCATCGAGGTTTACCGGGATCATCACATAAAAACACAGCATTAAGAGGAAAAAATGCCGGAGTCCAAAGTCACCAAGCAAGAATTTGCCAGATTCGGCCGCATTCTTTCATTGCTGTTTAACCGCGCCACCATGTATCAAATGGACCATCCTTACGTCAAGCAGTCTATTGATGAATTCCATCCGTTTGTTGAAAAGCTGCTCACATCTATATCCCCATTAGTCTTCGCGATGAATCGTGAGCAATTTTTTATTGATGAAGAACCGTTAGATCCTCGCATCACTATTACCAGGATGGTAGCACACTTCAAGAAAGCTGAAATTCAATCCATTTCATTCTATGAGGGGATGACCAAAAACGAGCTAAAAACCTTTTTAGGAGCATTCGTATCTCTGGACAAATATCCCAATGCCGAATCCATGAAAGGGGCCCTGGCTGAAAAAGGTATCACCAATTTGAAGATCAACCATGTCTTTTACAAAAAAGTTACTGAGGATGATGAAGTGGTTTCACGCGATGTCCTCAAAAACATAACCCCTGAAATGATGGATGAGGACGAGCTCAAATCCAAAAAACTGTTCATTGATATGGTCCTTGAAAGCGTCCTGGCAGAAGAATTTCAAAAGAATCTTAACATCAATAACCTTTTAACAAATCCTGCTGGACTGTCGATGAATATGATTGAAGCCGACATCAACAGTGTTCAAAAGAGTGACGCTGAGGATCGACGACCAGGACCGGTCCTATTGCATCAGCTTCAAGTAATAGGCGAGGAGGTTGAAAAAGGTCTCTCTGGTGGCGGGGATGCAAATGTGTCTGAGCTTGCTGCGGCAGTCTTTGACATGAAAAAGAAGCTCATAGAGGGAATGGACGCCCAAAAGGACCTGGACATAACCTTTTCCAATAAAGAGGAGATCCTTGATCAGGCCAATGAAATCACAGACAACGTCCTGATACGGCTTGTAAAAGATGAATACAAGGCTGGGAAAATTACGACCTCACGCTTGGCACAGATTCTGCGCAGGTTGATCCCTGATGCCGAGGAACTAAAGAGGGTACTTCCCAAGATCAAAGCGGCCCTGCTGGAGGAAGGCATGCCCTTGCCCGGGTATTTGAATCTGGTGGAAGAGCTTGGCAAGGAACTTCAAAGTGACGAGCTTGCCAAGATTCTTCAGGAAAGTTCCGAGGAAATAGGAATAGACGGCAAAGAGTTGATACAAGAGGTTAAAGAAAACCCTGTGGAAGCAGCAGAGCTGATCTACCTGGCGGCTGAAATTCGAAAAGGAACCGGGGATGAAAAGGTGCTGACCGACCTCTTGGTGGATTATGTGGAGCGCATGGGATCGAAATTGGGCCAGGATATTACCGCAGAAAATGGCGCGGAAGGTGAACAACACCTGCGTCAGGTCATTACCGGACTTGAAACCAATATTGTAAGCCGCCTGAGGGATATGAATGTTGTTAAAGACGATGTCATGGAGGGCCTGGAAGACAGACTCAACAAACGCATGGATGCTGTCTTTGACAAACTCAGAGATGATTGGATTCAATCTAAATCTATGACCCCTGAAGAAAACAGGTCAAAGAATTTGAGCGTGCTGCAAATCCTGGAACAGAGTGTGGGCGAGAACGAAGAACTTGGCGAGATCCTGACAATAGTACGCTCCAAGGTCCAGTCAGAAGAAATTGACGAAAATGATTTCAAAGAGATCTATTCCGAGATAAACAAACAAAAGCAAATAAAGCGGGAGCAGGAAGCAAAGAAAAAGATGCCGCCAGGGGTTTTGAAATCTCAGGCCATCATATTTGTCATAAAAAAAGAAATATCGAGGGCATCCCGTTATGACTTGCCATTCTCCGCTCTATCTTTTTCCGTAGTAAAGGCCAAACCGAAAACGGGGGGCCCAGCCGATGCCATCACACAACAGGCCGTGATGGATGCCGTTTTACATAGACTTGCCGATATCCTCAGGGAGGCGGATATCATCGGTCAGTTGGGAAAAAACAAAATGGTTGGCCTTCTACCCATGACAATGCAAAGCGATGCAAAACTGGCGCTTCGCCGGACTATGAGATTACTGCATGGTGATCCGATTGAAGTAGACGGAATTCCGTTAGCCGTTAAAATCGCAGGTGTGTCAACCACCTTTGACCCTGAACGGATGACCGACGGAAGTGCATTTATGCAGGCCATGTCGAACGAACTTACGGAGATGGTTGTAAGGGTCAAGAATATCCAGGAACTCTTCTAATCAACCATTTTGACGTCTCAGAGGCAAACGATTTGCATGTCTTCCATAAATCAGGAAAGGCTAAGCTCTTTAATTGCATTTTCTATCTTAAAAAGATCCTCTGCAGGAGAAAGAGTGCCAACACGGACTCTCAACTTGTTTGGAGACAAAAAACGAAACCTCTGAGGTTCATTATTCACCAGCTCCACCAGCCTTTTGGGTTCCCACTTACGATCCGGCGAAATGGTTACTGCAAGCCAATCACTTCCCACATCCAGCCTACTGATGCCGGCATTTTTTAAAAGCAGCCGCAAAGACATTAAAGAAAGAAGATTACGCACCTCCTGTGGCGGAGGGCCGAAACGATCACGAATTTCTTCGGACATGGTTTCCAGTTCAGTTTTTTGGCTAAGATTTGACAACCTGCGATATAAATTGAGCCTCACGTCTGTGTCCATCACATAATCTCCCGGCAAGTAAGCGGGCATATCCACATTGATTTCCGGGTTAATATCTTCCTGCCATTCATCGCCTTTGAGTTCAGCCGTGGCGCGCTCAATTAATTTTAAGTAGAGTTCATAACCGACTGCTGAGATATGCCCTGCCTGCGCAAAACCCAGGATATTGCCGCCGCCCCTGATCTTCAGGTCATGCATGGCAAGGTGAAGCCCCGCACCTAAGTGGGAAAAGTCCATAAGGGCCTTCAGCCGTTTTTCTGCATCTCTCGTCAGGACAGAACCCCCTGAGATTAGTAAATAGGCATAGGCCTTTTCTTTGGATCTTCCGACTCTGCCCCTTAATTGATATATCTGGGCCAGGCCGAGGCGGTCAACCTCATTGATGATAATGGTATTGGCCGATGGAATATCAAGGCCTGATTCTATGATGGTCGTGCACACCAGCACATCTATCTCCTTATTGAGAAAGCGCATCATGGTGCTTTCCAGTGCTCTTGCCGTCATCTGGCCATGGCCAATGGCAACGCGGGCTTCAGGAACAAGCTTACTTAACCGGTCTGCCATGTAATCAATGGTCTGCACTTTATTGTGAACAAAAAAAATCTGCCCCTTTCTTTCCAATTCAAAGCGCAAGCTACGGGCAATGAGTGCTTCATCATATGGGGAAAGATATGTCTCTATGGCAAGCCTGTCTTCAGGAGGCGTTTCAATAATGCTCAGGTCTCGAACACCCATCATGGACATCTGGAAAGTCCTCGGGATAGGAGTTGCAGTTAAGGCCAATACATCCACCATGGCCCGATACTTTTTCAACGCCTCTTTTTGCTTCACACCAAATCGATGCTCTTCGTCAATGATAAGGAGCCCCAGGGACCTGAATTTCACATCTTTTTGAAATATCCGGTGGGTTCCAATCAAAATGTCAATCGCTCCGATTCCCAGATTTTTCAAGATCTCGGACTGCTGCGCCCTGGTCTTGAACCTACTAAGGATTCCAACACGGATTGAGTACGGATCCATCCTTTGCTTGAACGTCTCGTAATGCTGCTCGGCCAGGACCGTGGTCGGGACAAGAACTGCGACCTGCTTTGCATCCGATACTGCTTTGAATGCAGCCCGTATAGCTATCTCGGTTTTTCCAAACCCAACATCCCCGCATATCAGACGATCCATGGGCTGCTCAGTCGCCATATCCTCCAGGACATCTTCAATGGCCTTTATCTGATCGTTTGTTTCCTCATGCTCAAAGGTAGCTTCGAATTCGCGGTAATGATGGTCCGGCAAAGAAAAGGCGTACCCTTTTCTGTATTTTCTTAAGGCGTACAGCTCTATGAGCTGTTTTGCGATCCTTTTGACGGATTTCTTTGCCTTTTGTTTGGCAATACCCCAGGAACGGCCCCCCAGAAGGTCCAGTTTTGGATTTGTTTGATCTGCGCCAGCATATTTTTGCAGTATATTTATGCGATCAGCCGGGATGTAAAGCCTGTCATTGTGGGCATATTCGATCAGCACGTAATCGTTGACTTTATGCTCAATCTCCATGTTTGAAAGACCGCCGTATCGACCTATGCCGTGTTCCTCATGAACAACATAATCCCCGGCCTTGAGCTGGCTAAAACTTGACCAGTTCAATGCATCTTCGCGTGCTTTTCGTTTGCGTATGGACCGGACCTTCTTTGACCCAAAGATTTCATCTTCGCTGACCACATAAAGGCCCATGTCCGGCCAGGTGAAACCCTTTGAAAGTCGACCCAGGCAGATGCTTAGCCCGGCCCCATCCGGTATCTCAGCCCAATTTTGTGCCACATGCTCCACTGGCACGTCATAGTTTCCCAGAATTTCTTTTAAGCGATTTGCCTGTTGTTCTGTTCGGCTCACAAGGACAACCCTGCTGTGGGATTCGAGCCATTTGGATATTTTTTGGGCCAGGGGTGCCATGGAAACCCTGCCTCTACCTGCAAGCCTAACTTCCAGATCGTCATCAAGCAGGAATTGTCCTTTAACGTGGATTGCCTGCCGCTGGGCTACGCTTTCACCTATATCCAGTTCACTGAATTCAACTCGCTGACGATTTTCATAATGTTGAACTATTTCCTGGAAGGGGACCAGAATGTCTTCAATTTCGGGAAAAGGGGCTCCTTTCTGGGCTGCTTCTTTGCGAAATTTCTCCACATCTCCCTGAAACCGCTTTTTCATCTTTTCCCATATGCTTTCCCCCCTGTGTGAATCAAAAAG
>JAKLQB010000380.1 GCA_022013615.1 Desulfobacterales bacterium
ACGTTAAGCGCCGCATGACCGGCATCGACTGGGACCACATGATATGGCTCATACCGTGGAGCATTGGCGCCCAGATTGCCGGTAAGGAGACGCCAGGCAAGTGGCCTTCAAACGATGCCATACTGGCTGCCCTGAGGGCCCAGCCGTCGTTCCCCACCATCCTCGGCCCAGGGCACATGAGTGGTAAGGCGATGTTTGGTATCGATAACATGATTGAAGAGCCTGTTCCCATGTGCATGTTTAACCTAAAAGCTAAAGACAAACGCATCATCGCTCACTTGAATTTCGAGCCCTGGTATGCGTCCATAAAGAACGTCGTAATTAAAGAAGTAAGAAAGCGCGGGCAGATGTGGGACCAGCGCTAATACCCAGTCCACGGGGGCGGTGTTGAACACCAGCCCTCGTGGAAACTATTTTAATGATTCCAAATTAATGTTTCAATAAACTTTTTTTGTGTCATCTTACCCCCAAACCATTCATTAGGAATCAACTACAGAAGCTCGGATTATCAAGCACTATCAGAGGATGAGGTAAAGAATGAATAGCCAACTTTTGATACAAACCATAGCTAATGCGGTAGCGGCCAGCAGTATGTATGCTTTGATAGCTGTGGGGCTAACTTTAGCCTTTGGCGTAATGCAGATGGCAAATCTGGCTCATTGTCATTTCTTCATGTTAGGCGCCTATACCGTTTATGCCCTCTATGCCTTGGGTGGTTGGCCATTCTGGGCGGCAGTAGCAGCAGCCTTGGTGGTAGGTGCTGTCATCGGTCTAGCCGTTGAGCGAGGCATTTTCCGGCCATTGCGGGGAGATGTGGTCGGCGGTTTTATAGCAACCGCCGGGTTAATGTTTGTTTTCGAGGTTTTTGTGGGTGAGGTGTGGGGGTGGGGGCATATGAGGACCATCCCCAGCCCCTATATGCACCCCTTTAAGATTATGGGCGCCTCGGTGGCCTTCCAGAGGGTTCTTGTAATACCCTTTGCCATTGCTTGCATAGGAGGGCTCATGATTTTTATGCGCTGGTTCAGGTTGGGTCGAGCACTGCGTGCTGTGGCTCAGGACCCGGAAGCCGCCTCGCTGCAGGGGGTAAACATCAACAGAATGACGGCCCTGGCTATGGCCATAGCCGGCGCTTTAGCCGGTATAGCCGGAGGGCTGATGTCAACAATATATGCTGTAACCCCTGCGCTGGGAGGCCATCTTATCCTGCCTGCCCTCATCGTGGTGATTGTAGGCGGACTGGGAAGCATTGGGGGGGTCACTCTCGCCGCCATTATCATGGGCTTTGTCATGACCTTCGTTACCACTCTAGTCGACGGCGTCACAGCCTTAATGGTTTCTGTTGCCGTTATGGCTCTCGTATTACCAATAAGACCACAAGGGCTAATGGGCCATGCCACTAACTAACACAAGTAGATTCAGGATTGGGACGCTGGCGTCCGTAATTATAGGCCTGTGTATTTTCCCCTTCTTTGCCAGGCCATATCTGGTTGAGGTCGCCATGATTTTCTTTATCTGGATCATCCTTGCCCAGAGTTACCGCCTGATAGTTACGATACATGACTGGCAGCTATATCATGTTGTGTTGTACGGTGTTGGCGCCTACACCAGCGGCATGTTAGCCAAGAATCTCGGCATCCCGGTCTTCGTGGCCATCCCCATAGGAGGGCTTATGGCAAGCCTGTTTGGCGTGTTGATTACATTGATTCTGCTGAGGACCACTGGTTGGGGTTTTTATATCGCCACCTATGGGCTGGCGGAATTAATCAGGTTGACCTGGCTCAAGTTTCGCTACCCCTTTGGAGGTTCCACGGGGATAATAAACATCCCCTACCCTCCAGTAATAGGAGGAATAGATTTTAGTGCGTCTATTCCCTACTACTTCTTCAGCCTGGGGGTAATGCTCGTCATAATGTATATGCTGTATCGCATAGAGAAGTCGCGGATAGGGGATGCCTTTAAGGCTATCTCTATGGACCCAGCGCTGGCAGCGTCTACAGGGATAAGCATCCCCCGACACAGGCTCCTGGCCTGTGCCATCGGTAGTTTCTTTGCCGGCATTGCCGGTGGCCTGCTTGTTCACCGCCTGGGCGCAGTGGACCCGAAGACGTTCAACATCATCACCATTCTATACCTCCTTATCTGGGTGGTGGTTGGTGGTACCAATACCTTCTGGGGTCCTGTAATCGGGGTATCTGTGATGTATACTCTTTTTGAACTCTCACGCCCGCTAATACAGATAAGGCCCATGTTCATTGGCCTTTCCATAATATTTGTTCTAATCTTTATGCCCGGGGGTATTGAGAGCTTGATCTCAAAAGCTGTCGCTCGATGGCGAGGGCTACGTGACGTGCCGGCAGCGGAAGCAGAATGAGACTGCTCCTGATTAAGATTTCCACGATGTTGTGCAAATTGTCAACTATAGACTAAGATTTTGGAAAAACTAAACTATTACTATTTCTAATTACCTCATACCGACATAAAGGAGAAACGGGGCTTGTGTCAATACTTGAAGTGAAGGGATTGAGCAGGTATTTCGGCGGTCTTGCCGCGCTAAGTAATCTTAATCTCACCATCCAGGAAGGCAAAATAAGAGGAATAATTGGCCCCAATGGTGCGGGTAAGACCACCCTATTCAATGTTATCAGTGGGGTGTACCGACCCACCTCAGGACAAATATTCTATATGAATGGCAAGCGTATCGACGGTCTTTCCTCAAGCAAGATAGCTGAAATGGGACTAGTCCGGACTTTCCAGCGTACTGCACTCTATCATGACTTTACTGTCCTCAAAAATGTCACCGTAGCCCGCCATCTTCATGCCAAGGAAAATATCTTTGGCGTGTTTGCTGGCACGGTTAAGAAAATCGAAAAGGAAAATGTTATAAAGGCTTTAGAAATAGTTGAGTTCATGGGGCTGGGACACCTTAAAAATGAGCTGGCGGCAAACCTACCTCACGGTCACCAGAGAGTGCTGGGTGTTGCCATTGCATTAGCCTGTGAACCCAAGGTCCTGCTACTGGATGAGCCCGTGACCGGCATGACACCCACAGAAAAAGCACATATGATAGATCTAATCAGAAAAGTGCACCAGCAGGGCATTACCATCGTGATGGTGGAGCATGATATGAGATCTGTTATGGAACTGTGTGATTATATCAGCGTACTTGATTTCGGAACACTGCTCGTCGAAGGAACCCCAGCTGAAATACAGAACGATGAAACTGTAATTAATGCATATCTGGGGTCTGAAGATATTACATCTTTATGAGGTGAAAAAGTTGCTACTTGAGGTTAAAGATGTCACGGTTCACTACTACAAGGTACCCGCCGTCAGAAATATTTCAATAACTGTTGAAGATGGTGAAATCGTTACACTTATTGGGTCGAACGGAGCCGGCAAAACTACCACACTACGCGCCATCAGCGGTTTGAAACACCCCTCTACGGGAGAAATCCACTTCAAGGGACAAAGGATAGACAAGCTGCCGCCGCATAAGATAAATGCCTTGGGTATTGCCATGGTTCCCGAGGGAAGACGGGTCTTTCCTCAAATGACAGTGCTGGAAAACCTCTTAATGGGTGCCTTTCTGCGTAAAGATAAGGACGATATTCAAAAAGACTTAGAGGAAGTAGTCTTCAGGCATTTCCCACGCCTTAAAGAAAGAAAGAAGCAGGCAGCCGGCACCTTAAGTGGAGGTGAGCAGCAGATGCTGGCTATGGGACGCGCGCTCATGTCTGCGCCCAAACTACTCCTTTTGGATGAACCTTCGCTGGGACTATCACCCATCATGTGTGGGAAAATTGGAAAAATCATCAAAGACATCCATACCGAGGGTAAGACAGTAATCCTGGTTGAGCAAAACGCCCGACTGGCTCTGGCACTAGCCCAACATGCCTATGTTATCGAGACCGGCGATATCGCTCTATCTGGCCCAACTGAAGAGTTACGTAATAACGATAACGTGAAAAAAGCTTATCTGGGCGGCTGAGAGGCTGTCCGCATAGAGATCAAAAAGACCCGGCTAGTATAGGAGTTAGCTGGGTCTTTTTGATTACCACAATTAGTGGCGACAAGCAGGATTTATTCCTCAATAATCAGCCTATGAGGAGCAACTTGACTACGCCGGATTCCTCTGTTGCTAGCTTTTTAGCTGTTATTTAAAATGGATGCTTTTATATATTGCGTTTTAGCTGATTGCAGCACACAATTCATTAATTTTCTATTTATTTTACACCCGCATTTTAAAAAAAGAAGTTCTTATCATTTTTTATCATTTCATTCATTTTATTAAGAAGGCTCTGGAATTATTCGATGATATTAAAATAGAGGAGAGAATATGAACACACGTGCCCGCGACAGGGTTGCACAGCTGGATTTTTGGTCATCACATGTGGAGCCCGAACCTCTGGGTGGCGGCATTACCAACACCAATTTCATCGTTGACGATCAGGGCGAGCGTTTTGTCGTCCGGATTGGCGACGACATCCCGATTCATGGTGTAATGCGATTTAACGAGATCGCGGCCGCGCGCGCGGCTCACGCCGCCGGCATCTCGCCAGAAATTGTCTATAGCGCAGACGGGGTCATCATCATGCGATTCATTGAAGGGCAAACGTTTACGGAACAGGAAGTGCGTGAGCAGCAGAACCTGGAACGTATCATGCCCCTGATCCAAGCCTGCCACAATGAAATACCAAAACATTTTCAAGGTCCGGCACTTGTCTTCTGGCCGTTCCATGTTTGCCGAAGTTATATTCACACTGCCAGGGAGGGCAACAGCCGGATGATAGACCTACTTCCACGCTTTCTTGACATTAACGAAGAACTAGAAAAAACGGTAGGTGAAATAAAATTGGTATTCGGGCATAATGACCTGCTGGCCGCCAATTTCATCGATGACGGCAAACGTTTGTGGCTCCTCGACTGGGATTATGCGGGCTACAACGCAGCACTTTTCGATCTGACCAATCTGTCTTCAAATAATGAGCTATCTCCGGAACAGGAAGACTGGATCCTGGAGACCTACTATCAGCAACCGGTCACAGACAGACTACGCCACCGTTTTGCTGCAATGAAGTGTGCATCATTATTGCGGGAAACGTTATGGAGCATCGTATCAGAAATTCATTCGACACTTGACTTCGATTACGAGAAATACACGGAGAAAAACCTCAGTCGATTTGAGAAAGCATATAAGACATTTCAAGGCATAAATTGATTGGATAAAAACGTGAAACGATTTTATTATGGAATCACCTCGTCCTTACATCAGTATTTTCTTGCGTTCGGGATCGTAGAGGGCGCGGTGGGGTTCACGGTTGGCAGGGAATACTTCTCCGTAAACCTCGATTTGATAACTGCCATCTGAACCAGCCTCTTCGAAGGAGATGTAACCGTAGGCAATGGTTTTCCCAACCGTATAACCATATCCACCGCTGGTCGTCACCCCGATAACCTTGTCATTCTTCAGGATCGGCTCGCTGCCGCGGAGCATCACCGGTCTGTCGGCGTCAATCGTGAAAGAGCAAAGCTTCCATTTCGGCCTTTTTTCTTTGACTTTTAAAAGGGCTTCCCGCCCGAGGAAATCCCCTTTACTTAAATCCACGCAAAAACCCAAGCCTGCGTCATAGGGTGTGTATTCCGGTGTCAGTTCAGCTCCCCAATAGCAATAGCCCTTCTCAAAATGAAGCGAG
>JAKLQB010000381.1 GCA_022013615.1 Desulfobacterales bacterium
CACGGAAAATCTCAACCCTGATACGTAATTCCAATTTTCAACTCGGTAAAGAAGCCTAGCTCTCCTGACGCGGATTTTGTAAGGTGAACAGATCTCAAGTGGTTCGCCATCTGCTTCGGCCCGGAAAAGGAATTCCTGGTGGCAGTGCATAAGAAGGCCGCGAGCAGTTAGTAACAACAAACCTTTATCAGGATGTTCATCGTTGGACACCCACATAGCAGGCTCATCACCTTGCGGGATAGGCCAATCTCCCAGATATTCTACATTTTCTAAAAAAGAACCGAATATATACACATTTGGTTCTCTAAACACTTGATAATATTGATTGTTCATGGTGATCCTCTGAACTTTTCAAACAATCTTGCCTCAACTTTCAAGAAATCGAGGACGATTCAAAATTAAAGTTCTCAATTATCTGGGAAATGAGGTTTGCAAATGTTATTTGTTCAGCCTTAATTACTCGAATATTATCTTCATCCTGCAATGTTTGCTCATTTATTTGTTTTCCAGAAAGATAATCAAATATCCTACGATTAAGGACACTTGCTTGATTCGATTCCCAGAATCTCGGATCCCAAATAGATTTATCTTCTATGGTTTTTGAAATGTGCGAGAATATGTCAATAATGACTTTTCCAATTTCTTCCGAAGTAAGTCTTTTCAAATCCACAGTTACTTCGGGGCGTTTGATAATGTCGGAAAATATAACCAGGCAAGGAAGTTCTGTAGATTTTATATCCAACTTTCTTTGGATTAATTCACACATGCCGACCTTATGCGTACCACTTAGAGCCTATCCGAATAATCCTGCGGCGCGGAAGGCAATCAATGCTCAGGCAAAGTGCAGAAAGGCGATATAGTTTTCGGCCTTCTTCTCCCACCGGATCAGAATGCGGCGAAAGCGGTTCATCCAGCTATGTGTCCGTTCCACTACCCAGCGGCGCGCCCTTTGCCCAGCTTCTTCCTTCAAGGCTTTTGCTTCCTCTCCGCGAGAACGAATGTGCGCCGTGAAGCCAAATTCTTGTACTGTATCGCGCACTTCTTGGTAATCGTAGCCTTTGTCCAAGCACATGCCTTGCGGTTGTTCTTCAGTTGGTTCAGGACGTTCCACGACGATGTTCTCAATGGTTTCACACACCAATTTCATGTCATGCCGGTTGGCTCCATCCGTCGCTAAACCGATGGGAACCCCGTGTCCTTCGGTCAGCAGGCTACGTTTCGCCCCTTTTTTCCCCTGTCAGTGGGATTCTTGCCGGTATCCTCACCGCCCAGAGGCGCTTTCATCATCGCTCCATCCATACTCAACCAGTCCCAATCGATCCCTTTCAGAGCGTCGAACTGCTCGACACCTGCTTTCCACAGGTTCAGAAAAACATCTGCTTCGACCCATGCCTGAAAACGGTCATGTGCTGTCGAACCAGGACACAGGCCGGTTTGATCAAGCGCTTTCCATTGGCAGCCTGTACGAAGTACATAAAAGATGGCGTCGGCACATTTGCGATCGGGCACGCGTGGCCGTCCTCCTCCAAAGCGATGGGTGTTCACATGCACCGGCAGCACAGGTTCTAAAACGGCCCACAACTCGTCCGAAATGTGGAAACCTGTCGTGGTTTTGTTATTGGGCGTTCTCGCCCGAGTACGTTTGGTTCGGTTTGTCTCAGTCTGTTCGCTCATGTGCCCAAGTATATCAGTTATTCGGATAGGCTCTTAGAGTGTATTTGTTTTGCCACCGAAATTCAAAAAACTCTGTATTGCTTAGTGCGATGATCTCATTTGTTATGATGCTATAGATATCGTGGTAAAGTGAGTGATCTAGCTTTATGTATTTTGCTATCTCTTCGTGCTGAGGAAGCCAGAGCAAGATCGCAAAAGAGGATATTGGTGGGGAAATCTGCATGTCTAATATAAAATTC
>JAKLQB010000382.1 GCA_022013615.1 Desulfobacterales bacterium
CTCGAGAGGCCGCAGACATATCGCAAAACAAGGAATATAAGCAGATAACTGTAAAACTGTATGGTAAAGGGGTTCTGCTTAGAAAAATTATTTGGGGTAGGGAAATTAAGACGCGTCCACAATTCTTAGCTAGAGCAGGCCAGTTGATAATGAGTAGAATTGATGCCCGGAACGGTGCATTTGGTTTGATACCTGGCGCGCTTGACGGCGCAATTGTTACGCAAGACTTTCCTCTATTTGATATTAACACTGAAATAATAAAACCTAGCTATTTGGCTCTTCTTTGTCGGTCGGCAAAATTCATCGAAACATGTAGGCTTGCAAGTCGCGGTACGACGAATCGCAAACGTCTTAAAGAGGATATTTTCCTTGAAGAAACTGTCCCAGTTCCTCCAATACCCATGCAAAATCAAATAGGAATGCTGGTTGATTCTGCGAACTTGTTTCTTGAATCTGTTTTTGAAGTCACCTCATCTGCTGAGAATATTATCGTCGCTTTTGCAAATCATCTATTTGAGTAACGGTATACAATTAGTTCTTTGAATTTCATTGACGGCGACATTACACCCATCTCGCCCATCACCCAAAGGAAGACGGCACATCAATATCTTTCACCCGAGATGAGGCCTGAGTGGTCCTGGGCTATACTGCAGCACTGATATCAAGTGAGCGAACTCGTATAATCGACGCGTAGTGTGAACAAGTGCCAAACGGAGACTGTAGGAGGTTAGTATGTCCAAGAAAAAATTGTCTGAAAATGATCTTAGGCAGGAATTAAATGAGTTCGGAGAAATTTACCCACAACTCTCCGATGATGAATTATTTATTTTGTGGTTTCTCAGGGCATTTGTGACAGAAGACGAGCAAGGTGCAGTGGATTCGCTGACAGGCGCATCTGGAGATAAAGGAGCAGATGCAATTTTCATTGATGAAAAAGCAAAAGATGTCTTCATTGTTCAGGGTAAGTATCGAGATAAGGTAGGGACGAAGAACGAGAAAAGAAGCGATGTAACCAGCTTCGCGGATATAGCAGTCAGGATCTCTGGTTCACTGGATGATTTTTCGGCCCTTCTTGAAAACAGCGATTCAAGGGTGCATACCAACCTCAAAGAAGCTCGGGAACGCATAGTCAAAAGAAATTACAGGCTGCAACTATACTACGCGACGCTTGGCCGGTGCAGTGAAGGGCTTGAAAAAGAAGCCATCTCCATTGTTCAGACAGCGAAGTGTGAGGCCGGTATTGAGATATGCGGCGGAGAAAAAATTATGCTTCTGCTCGCTGATTATCTTGAGGGCGTTGCCCCTCCTGTGCCGGGTGTTGACCTCGAAATGGAATCAGGCCATGGAGTTGTCGTAAACGGTATACTCCAAAGATATGATAAGAATACGGACATTGAGTCCTGGATCTTCTCTATGTCCGGCCGAGCAGTCGCAGAGATTTTTGAGAGATCAGGCCCCAGAATTTTCGCAAGAAATGTTCGAGGTTTTCTCGATATTACGGATGTGGTAGCCCGGGGTCGGGCCATTGTAAGGGATTGAAATGGTTTGATAAGCCCGGGGTCGGGCCATTGTAAGGGATTGAAATGGTTTGAGAAAGGATACAAAAGGAGCGCAAAAGGGGGCCTATAATAGCGTTTTTAGGCCCTAAATGAACCTTTTAGGGTCGGCGTTCTCCTACAGCGGCAACGGGAACGCAAGAATCATTCCCTATGGGAAACGAAAAGTTACCCCCTAACTGACTAAAGGGGTCGCCTCTTGACTCTCCCAAGAAACAGCGAGAGTTATAATGCTGTTTCTTTCACAAATGACTCTGAAGCACATGTCAGAGCCAGGTGCTTGCTGACGTTAGCCAAAAGGCGCGAGCAAATTTGACCCCATCATTTTTGTCTCTACTTGTTCTAAAACAGATCGCCTTCTGTGGAAGAGAATATGGACGACTGGTGTGATCAACAAGAATCTGTTCCTGATGGAGATCGAATTTATCGTTGCTCGAAATGCGGCAAAAGGCTTCATCCCCGCAAAATATTCGGAAGCGATGGTGAGCTTGCAGGGTGGAGATTGCCACCCCACAAGAAGAAGGGGCACAAGATTAGGGCAATAAAGGACCGTCAGCGCAAAATACGAACCTAGGGGGAAAAGGGGTCGGGAATTGCGGGGACAGTTTATTTCATTGTGGGAAATCAGTAAAACAATAAGGGGCAGACCCCATTTTTTATCAACCCTATGAACAACTTTCCTGTCATAGTTCTTGATTTCGAGACAACCGGTTTCTCACCACAATACGGTGACAGGGCTATCGAAATCGGTGCTGTACTCATAGAAAACAACATGGTCACTGATCGTTTTCAAAGCTTGATGAATCCGGGATTCAGGATCAGTTCCTTTATCGAATTATACACGGGTATTAATAACGACATGGTAAAGGCAGCTCCGCCCTGTGAAGAGGTGATAGAACAGTTTGCGGAATTTATGGGTGATCATCCTCTTGTCGCCCATAACGCATCTTTTGACAGAAGATTTCTTGATTCAGAACTTGGGTTTATCGGAAAATCAAGAAATAGCAACATGGCTTGCTCCATGCTGGCGGCACGAAGGGTGTATCCAAATTTACCAAATTATCAACTTGGGACACTAGTCCTCTACTGTGGAATTTATACCGATGGAACATTTCACAGAGCACTTGCTGATGCCGAAATGACCGGCCAACTCTGGATTTCAATGATTGATGAGATTAAAGATACTTTCGGGATCAACCCGGTGCCATTCGACCTGATGCGAAAATTATCCAAAATAACCAAGGCAAAGGCACCGGCATATTTTGAGAAGATTGCCGTTGAACAAAGATAGAAGGTCGAACAGGGGCTGTCTCTTAAGCGGCAGAAGCATAAGCAGGGGGCTTAGGGGACGCTGAGTGTAGGGAATGGGGACCCTGGTAAAAAAGTAAGTTATGTAGGTAAAGGAAAATAATTTATGAAATTGGGCGGTAAAAGAGCAGGGCATGTCGCTTTTAGAACTGGCTATGCTGTTGGAGATAATCCCTCCTTCCGTCGGGTACTGGTCCCCCTTTCCCCACAAGGGAGTGAGGGTTATAGAGGCTTGGCATCTGGGGCTTCTTTGGTTAGTCTTGGCAGGCCGATCCATAAAGGCGGATCAAGAGTGAATAGAGGACTCATTTAGCCGGATTTGCTTCCAACTCAAGTTCCTCTATATCGGTAAACGATATGTAGTCTTCATCTGTGGTGATGAAAAAGCCTGAATCATTATCGGCGTCTTCCTGGCCTTCCCACCCCTGGCCCTTTTCCCAATGGTAAGAGGGATGGGAACCCCTGGCAAAACTTGATCTGGACTCCATCTTTTCAATCTCACGCAGGCAGGGAACGCAGAGCGTGGCTTCCGGCACGATGAAAAGCCGTTCCTCCGGGATTCGCTCCCCGCACTCTTCGCACAGACCGAATTCCTCGTCATGCCTGATCCTGCGAATGAGGAGATCTATTTTATCCAGCTCCCTGTCCTTTCTCTCGATGAGCTTGCAGAATGTCAGTGCGGAGATCTCCCGATCGGCATGGTCGAGATCCTCAATCAGGCCGTCCGCCGAGAAAAAATTCCCGTAGGCCTTCTGGCTTACAATGAGACGGGTGAGGGCTTGCTCCACTTCCTCCCTCTTGGCCGTCAAATTTTTCAGGAAACGCGCCTGAAAATCTTCATTGCCAGCGGGTTCATACACCCCTCCAACCTCACCATCATCATCCGTCCGGGCCACCATAGCCATTTCATCAACATTGTTGTACGATATCTCTTCTAACATCCTGCCTTTCCCCCTAAAAAATTCGGGTTGATGCCCGAAACCGGAGGAATAATAATCAAATTTCCTGCTTTGTCAATTCAAATTAAACAAAAAAGCGATCCTCGAGGTTTTTTATTTACTTTGATGTGAATCAAAGTCATTCCTGGGCCGGGGATATCTCGCTGTGGCTGGGTCGGACCGGACCGAGACAACAATCTGAAATTTCAAATTAATTGACTGAAAACCTTCCTGAAATAACGCTTAGAACGGCAATTTTGGTGGCAAAATGGGCATTTTAAGATTTTGTATTGTGAGCGAATGCGAGATTGGCTTAAGGCACGAGGCGCAAGGCGCACGCGTATTCAAACAAAATGAGGTCATGGTTCGGAGGCAAGTCGCTAAAAAAAACTGATTATAGAAAACGGATCAATCTGCCAAGGGACCAAATTGCGAGGGTTTATTGCTGTCACGGATAATGACTGATTACGCGGAGCATATTCGTTGGCTCGCTGAGAACGGAACCGGTTGCGATTTGTAAAAAGACCTGATATTAAGATATACTATGTCTAATGGACCAACGCTGATTTATCATATCACTCATAAAGATAATTTGGAGGGGATTATCTCGCGAGGTGGCCTGGTTGCTCAAAGTGTAATGGACACAGACCCGATAGCCTATTGCAACATAGCCCACGCCACAATCCAGGATCGAAGAGCCCAAACCCCAGTGTCATGTGGGCCGGGAGGGTTTCTTCACGATCAGTTCAAAAATGGGGTCAGCCCTTGACATAGGACATTTGAAAGCGTAGAGGTCGGGTCTTCATTTCCAGTTGGAGACAGACACGCCTCCGCATCCAAGGTAAATCCTGAATGAGAAGTCGACCTCTTTACCCGTGCCCCGTTAGGTGCGGTTCTTTTTAAGGATAAACATGACATACTCCGCAATAAATCTGACGAAAAAACTCGACAAGTTTTCAGAACATTGGTCTCCAAAGATCATTGCTCAAATGAATGATTACCACTTCAAACTGGTTAAGTTCCAAGGCGACTTTGTTTGGCATAGTCACGCAGATACAGATGAGGCTTTCATCGTTATCGAAGGGCAAATGAGCATCGATTTCCGTGACGGCAGGGTCGACCTCAAGGCAGGAGAGATGTTTGTCGTCCCAAAGGGAGTAGAGCACAAACCATTCGCTGAAAGAGAATGCAAGATCATGCTCATTGAACCTGCCGGCACTGTAAACACCGGTGACTCCGGTGGTGAAATGACAGAGAAAGACAACGTTTGGATCTAGTAAAGGGGTCTGCCGTTGACTCTTGAATTATTTTTTAAGTGCTGGCCCCATGTCTAGACCATTAAGAATTCAATATCCAGATGCATTGTATCATGTGAGGTATGCAGAAACTACGGAGTGCAAGGGTTCAACTGTATAGATCAAGAAGGGGCATCTGAAATGAAGCGAGGCATGTTGCGATTTATCTGCTGAGGGCTCTTCGAGGCGACAATTTGGAGGAGATAGGCCGGGATTTCAATATCAGCCGATTTATTTCGGTCAGCAGTGTCGTAGAAAGAATGAGGAGGAAGATATCCAACCCGCCTGCCTCGCTTGGCAACTCCCCTAATGGCATGTAAGGCGGCACTTCAAAGAACGCCGCTGAGTGTTAATAGAATGGGTTGCTGTGGGCAATGGCGGGCAGGGGATCGACACTTGAGAAAACAGGTCGGGGAAATTAAAACTGCGATACGCATGAGTCAAGCGTAGACCCCTTTTTCATATTTATGCCGGAGAAAATTGGTGCGTGGAACCCATTGGCATAGATTTAGAACCCGTGGAATTGAGCTTTTCATAGGGTGTGTCGGATGAAATTTCGAGGAAAATTTGAGTTTATTGCAATGCTATTCATTTTTTATCAAAGGTAGTGTTTTGCATGTATAGAAAGATTGGTGTTGAATTCATGTATGAAGCCCTTTCCGGACTCTACCTGATATCCGTTGTTGTCTTGTTTTGGCGCCATACTATAACAGCAAGCCTCCTACTCGGCGCCGGACTGGGTATTTGGCTATGGCGGTATCGGAACAAGGCTGATGCCGCCGCAATGGTAGGGGCGGCCCTCCTCGGCACACCTTCCGAGATTATATGCGTCAAATATGGTGTATGGACATACGATGCTCCGGGGCTTTTCATGGGTATCCCGGTATGGATACCACTGATATGGGCATCGCTTTTTTGTTTGTTTCGGCGAATAACAGTTACCCTTCACTCATTAGCCGATAAAATATGGCTCGGTCGAAAATCCTTATCACGAAAGATTGTATTCGGTCTTCTCGCCGGGGTGATCGTTGTCTATTACATAATGATCTCTATTGCCATCATAAGATCCATTGCGATTGTCTACACCGTTATTATGCTTATAACTGTTATCTTCTGGCGTGAGGAAAGAGATATCCTGATTTTTATTACAGGCGGCATGTTAGGAACGTTCGGCGAATACATCTGCATGCAACAGGGCTTTTGGCATTATCATTTCCCTCATTTTATTTCTATCGGACTGCCTGTCTCCCTGCCTATGGCGTGGGGTCTAAGCGCCATTATTATTGGCAGAATCGCAAAAATCTGGGAAGTCAATGCATGAGTAAAGGGGTCATAATTTTTTCATCTACAATGAGACATAATCTTATTCGTGCGCTTAAAACATAATCCTGTCTATCCCTGGCCCAGACCTGGATTTGCAGGGCAGGCGTACATGGCTCCAGTCAGAATATTTTGCGGCTACTTATTTAGCTCGTTCGCAAGTCGCGCCAGGGCGGGCCTGTTACCCTGTCAGATTCTTTTTCAAATGACTAAAGTGAAGCGCAACGCAGCAGCTGGGCTTGTTGCGAAGCCGTCAAGACTGTTTTACATAATCCTTAAACAAGGCCAGGTTTTCTTTAATCAAATCAGGGATAGGCAGGCTATATGGGCATCTTTCTAAACATTCACCACATTCAGTGCAATTTTCGACGCTTTCCATTGCTGTCTTGACCATATTGATTACACTCGAAACTTGGAGTCGCCTTGCCACAAGTGGCCTGAAATTCATGACTCCGGGAATATCAACTTTCTGTTCACAGGGGACACAATATCCGCAACGATGACAGAATTTTTTCCCTAATGCCGATCGAAGTGTCTCAATTTGTTTGTGATCAGCATCTGATAGGGGTCTTGGTGAGTGATATAGATCTATAATTTCGTTGGCCTCTTCCTGAGTGGATATACCGGGGATAGGGACCACATGAGGAAACTGCTGAAGGAAGCGAAAACACAGATCAGCCCGGTCCAGAAGACCTCCTCCGAGAGGTTTCATGGCAATAATACCCATATCCAGTTCCTGGGCAAGTTTGAAAAGCTCGTCCGCCGGGTCATGTTCGATAAAGTTAAAAGGAAATTGGACCGTGGAAAAAAACCCGGTGCGACAGGCTTTGATAGCTGTGGGAATGTCGTGCGAACTAAACCCGATGAAATTGACCTTTCCCTCTCTTCTCGCCTTGCCAACGGCTTCGTAAGCCCCACCCGGGGAAAGAATCTTTTCCAACTCTTCCTCATTGCTGATACTGTGCAATTGATAAAGATCAATTCTACTTGTTTTAAGGTTTTCAAGGCTGTACTTGATATGTTTAGTGGCACCTTCTGAGTCCCTCTTCAGTGTTTTGGTGGCCAATAAGACCTTGTCCCTGACTGATTCTAAGGCACGACCTATCTTTCGTTCGCTGTCGCCATACATGTTGGCCGTATCAAAAAAGGTTATGCCTTGCTCAAAGCAATGGCGGACTACCGAAACGCCTTCGTCAAGGCTGAGGGGCATAATGGGGATGCCACCAAACCCAACCTCAGAAACAAAAAGTCCTGTTTTTCCAAGCCTCACGGATTTCATTAGTTCCTTCCTTATGTCTTTCCTTCGACCCAAGTTCTTTGGCTGCGGGCGATTTTTTTCCGGACAATGGTCCAGGTTTTGGTTGTCAAGAAAGACTGTTCGAATCGTTCAAGCATCTGCCCGAACACGCCCTGCCAGTCGATAGCATTTTTCATTTCCTTTTTC
>JAKLQB010000383.1 GCA_022013615.1 Desulfobacterales bacterium
GGCCTGCGGTTTGAGAAAATGGACGAAGAAAAATACCGATGCCCAGTATGCGGGACTGTGTCGAAGGCGCAGTTTTTGTGACTGGCAAAACCCATTTAACATACGGGATGACATCCATCAACTCCGCCTGGAAGCATGTGAGATCTCAAGATGCGACCTTAAAGCCTCAACCTGATCCGCTGAGGAAGACGATCGGGTTAGGGATTAAGGAATGGCGGGAAGCCTATGGAAAGAAGAGTAAGAAATAAAGAGGTCGTTGGACTTGGGATCATGACAGAAGGATGAGACAAACAG
The DNA here is from genome assembly GCA_022013615.1 of Desulfobacterales bacterium. Next base: position 295 of record JAKLQB010000383.1, read on the forward strand.
CCGTTTACGGGGTGTGCAGAGCTTGTCCGTGTAGACCGTGCGGGTTGGGGCCACGCTAAGTGGCTGATTATAAATCCAAATGAAGTAAAAAAGGCCCTGTTTTGGGGCTTAAAGCGCCCATTTTGGCACCAAAAAGGGCCTTTTAGGGCAGGAAGGCACTGATGGTGACAAAAGGGTTTGCAGGTTTAGTTCGATAATTACGCAATAATGCGCAAAATAACTAAGAAATATGTTGCGCATTCTTGCGTAATATTATATATTTCCCCCCAAAATCCCAACAATCAGGTCATTTACATGCTTTCATTCTTACCCAGTACAAAATTGGAAATGGAGATGAAGGTGCTCCAGGGCCTTTTCGTAGAGTCCTATAAATCCCTGGAGGGAATATCTTCAGAGGAAGCCAGATATTTGAATCGTTTTGCCTTCATCAGCAACATCGGTGCTTCCACCCGGATAGAAAACGCCGTTTTGACAGACCAGGAGATCGAATGGGTCGACACAACTTTGAGTAGTGACGGGAGAATAACGGCTTTTGAAGAAAAGAAAGAATACATTCTGGACAAGCTCTCAAAAGATAGAGAAAGAAGTGTAGAAGAAGTTATTGGTTGCCGACAGGTCCTGACAATAATTTATATGCAAGCCAGGGAGCTTTTCCCCCTGTCGGAAACTGTTATCAGGGGGTTGCATCACGATCTACTCCGGTATTTCCCTGAAGCGTCTGGGCATTCAGGAGGGTACAAAACGGCCCCGAATAATGTGGTTTACCATAATCATGAGACAGGGGAAAAGCGAGTGGTATTGGATCCGGCTCCACCTGGTATTGTTACGGAAACTGCCATGTCTGAATTGGTGAGATGGTATAACAACAGCATCCATGAACACCCCTGGCCTTTGCTTGTTGCCACGGAGTTTGTTTTCCGGTTCCTGGCTATCCACCCATTCCAGGATGGGAATGGAAGGCTTGGCCGGGCCCTTTTTATTCTATGCCTGCTACATTCAGAGGACCCTTACCTCTTAAGTATCACGCCTTACCTGGCCATTGACCGACATATAGAACAGAGCAGCTCCCTCTATTATTCGGTTCTCCATCAATGCTCTGGTGGCAAGTTTGAGGCTGATCCAGGAAAATACCACTTTGAACCGCTGGCCTGGTTTTTCGCCAGGACCTTTAAGTCTTCTGTAGCTGATATAGCGTTTTACAGAAGACGTTATGAGATCATGCAGAAACTTTCGACATCCGCACTTGCAGTTCTGGATTGTTTTAAATCCCGCCCGGAGAAAAGACTGAAAGTGGGCGATATTGTGAAAGAGATAGGGCTTCCCCGTCGCACCGTTCAATATGCACTAAAGACATTGACCGGTCAAAATTTTTTGCAGTTGCTTGGAAGGGGATCTGCAAGTCGCTATCAGCTTGTATTTTGATCCCGCGAATGTGCTTGGCCCTAAACTCGTTTTTTGGGGTCCGGGAGTCCGGGACGTCCTTAAATATTTCAATAACTCAACACAGCCAGCATCAATAGGATTGAAGCCCGCACTGGCGAGACAGAGAGAGGGGGTCAGAGAGGGTCTGCTCTTGACTCTTGCTCTTATTTTTTGCGAGGAATCTTGATTTTATCACAA
>JAKLQB010000384.1 GCA_022013615.1 Desulfobacterales bacterium
CTTGCAACGGTTCATATAGCCGAGAAAAAAAGTCCGCTGATTTCAGATCTTCTTGAAACCGGAGAACTGTTTCATCCCCTTGCCTGGACGTCAAAAGAAGCATTTTCATTTTTAAAGGAGATCCCTGTTTATGAGGAATCAGGTATTTTGTGCAGAATTCCAAACTGGTGGAAAGGCAATAAATCAAGTGTAAGGCTAAATTTCAGCGCCGGTGATTTAAAGCCCTCTTTTATTGGCATGGATGCAATTTTGAATTTTAATGCCCGGTTGTTTCTCGGGGACACGCAGATTTCTGAAAAGGAAGCAAGACAATTATTGGATGAATCGGAAGGGCTTGCCTTCATAAAGAATAAATGGGTGGCAGTGGATCCTGAAAGGCTGAAACAGACACTTGATGCCTATGAAAAAGCGAAAAAGATGATGGGAGATGAGGGTCTGAGCTTGAAAGATGCCATGCGCCTGCAACTTATGCCTGAAAAATTCTTAAGTATTCAGGACGCTGAGATAGTGAGCAGTGTCTCAAACGGGAAATGGCTGGAATCGGTATTCCGCAAGCTGCTGGACCCTACCCTCATTACCTCAATAACACCTGACAAGGCATTCAAAGGGGAGCTAAGGAAGTACCAACAGAAAGGCCTGGACTGGCTCTATTTCTTGCATTCGCTCCGGTTCGGGGCCTGCCTCGCTGATGATATGGGCCTTGGCAAGACCGTCCAGGTACTGGCCTTTTTAAATAGATTAAAGTCCGATCTGAAAAAATCAGGGAAATCCCGCAAGGCAAGCCTGCTGGTTATTCCGGCATCCCTTATCTCCAACTGGGCAAATGAAATCAACCGGTTTTCCCCTAAAATCAAATTTCATATTGCGCATCCCGGGGCGAACCCAAAGAAAAACGCCAGGATTGAAGACAAGAAATCATTGGACGCGTTTGATCTTGTCATAACTACCTATGCCCTGGCTAAAAGATACGAATGGCTTCAATCCTATCCATGGAACTACATTATCTTAGACGAAGCCCAGGCCATTAAAAACCCTGGCACAAAACAGACAAGGGCAATAAAGAAACTTACCTCCCAAAACAGGATTGTCATGACGGGAACCCCGGTTGAGAACCGGCTTTCGGACCTCTGGTCCCTGTTTGATTTTTTAAATCCGGGATTACTCGGAAATGCCAGGGAGTTTAAACAATTTTCAAAAGACTTGAGTGATGATCGCACAGGTTATTCAAGATTGCGCAGGCTTATCAGCCCTTATATTCTGAGACGGTTGAAAACCGATAAATCGGTTATTTCCGATCTCCCTGAAAAGGTTGAGATGAAAACATATGCCCCTTTAAGCAAGAAACAGGTCCTTTTGTATAAAAATATGGTTGAAGGGATAAGGGAGTCAATCGCCAAAACAGAGGGGATCCAAAGAAAGGGGCTGATCCTTTCTTCCCTTATGAAATTCAAACAAATCTGCAATCATCCGGATCAGTATCTCGGGACCGGAGGGTTTGAAGAAAAAGACAGCGGCAAGTTTCTAAGGCTTCGTGAAATTTGCGAAACAATATACGAGAAAAGAGAAAAGGTCCTCATTTTTACGCAGTTTAAGGAAATGACGGAGCCACTTCATGATTTACTGGAAAGTATCTTTGAACGAAAAGGCATGATTTTACACGGGAGTGTGGCGGTGGGCAAAAGAAAAAATATTATTGAGCAATTTCAAAGTCAAAGCTATGTCCCGTTTATGGTATTATCCTTAAAAGCCGGTGGGGTCGGTCTGAATTTGACAGAAGCAAACCATGTGATTCATTTTGACCGGTGGTGGAATCCTGCCGTAGAAAACCAGGCGACCGACCGGGCATTCAGGATTGGTCAGAAGAAAAATGTTATTGTGCACAAGTTTCTGACTAAGGGCACCGTGGAAGAGAAAATTGATATGATGTTGGAAGAAAAATCGAAATTGTCGAAAGATGTTATTGCAAGCACAAAAGAGACCTGGATAACTGAAATGAAAAATGATGAACTAATCGATATTTTTAAATTGTCATTATAAAATCGCTTTCGCGATTTTATACAGGAGGTGAACATTATGGGCTATTGGGGTTATTATCCGCCTTATGTATCCGTTGCGGAGAAAAGAGCAAAAGCGGCCAAGAAATTAAAACAACTAAAAAAGAAAAATCCTGATATTAAACCTATTGTCCTTGAAGGAAGTAGAATTGCTAAGACATGGTGGGGCAAATCATGGAACCTCAATCTTGAACGGTATGCAGACTATAGCAATCGTATCGGCAGGGGACGTAGTTATGTCCGTCATGGAGCGGTGCTGGATCTTCAGATAAATTCAGGTAAGGTCGAATCCTTAGTCCAGGGGACGAGATCAAAACCCTATTCTGTGATCATTAAGATAAAGGCTGTTAATAAAAATATTTGGAAGCACATCAAGGCCGCCTGTGAGGGGAAACTGGATTCTCTGCAGGAGCTATTGGCAGGAAAATTTCCTAAAGCATTGGGCGAAATATTCACGATCCAGGGGGAAGGGTTGTTCCCATCGCCAAAGGAGATAGAATTTTCCTGCAGTTGTCCAGACTGGGCTAACATGTGCAAGCATGTGGCGGCCACCCTGTATGGGATAGGAGCCAAGCTTGATGAAGAACCTGGCCTGTTTTTCAAGCTCAGAAAAGTCAAGATGAAAGATCTGGTAACCCAGGCCGTGGAAGACAAGACCCGAAAGTTGCTCAAAAAGGCTAAAAAGAAAACCGCAAGAGTCATCGATGATTCGGATCTGGCCGATGTATTTGGCATTGATATGGAAGAGCCTGTGGTTTCCAATAAGAAAAAGGGGAAAGCTGCCAAAAAAACGTCAAAAACCAAAAAACCGTTGAGCCGTGCTTCTGGGAAAACTAAAGTCAAATCCGCGATTGGTAAGTCCGGGAAAAAAACGGCGTCAAAAAAGGCCACACCCTGGAAAAAAGCTAAATCTCCATTTGACACGGTTGCAGGAATTGTCAGGAGAAGCAGAAAAGGCGTTACCGTGGCCCGGATTAAAGAAAAAACAGGGTTTGATGACAAACAGATAAGGAACTTCATCTACAAAGCGAAGAGGCAGGGCAAGATTAAGAACTTGAAAAGAGGTATTTACGTGTCTTCTTAAGACTGCGTGAAATGGCCCTGGTAGAAAGTGTGGAATCAACAACTGGCTTTTCAGGAAACATCCTTAAGGTTAGGCATTTC
>JAKLQB010000385.1 GCA_022013615.1 Desulfobacterales bacterium
GAGACAAATACTATATCTCTTACCTTATGCCCTAAGCATTGTGCTTACGCCCTTTATTATTTCATACTACCATGGCCACTTGCCTTGAGCCGGGACATTGTTCGTGTCAACAAGAACCGCGTCCATCAACATGTAGGGGCCAGAGACCAGGCTTTCCTTTTTGACGCCCTTGTTGACGAACTTGTCAATCGACTCGACCGCTTCCCTGCCCATGCGCTCAAACGGGATAGCTACCGTGGCAGTGACCAGGCTTTTGGGGTCACGAATGCGGCGGAAAACTTCCTGACCCCCGTCAATGCTAACCATGACGATGTCGCCCTTTTTCATGCCCTGTTGGGTCAAGATGTCGTCAATAATAAAGGCCTGAGCATCGAATGAGGCCCAAATTCCCTGAAACTTACCCTGATTCTTGAGGCTCAATGCCTCCATTCCGTTTTTCACATCCTCACGCCACGATTTTGTCCGGGCCATGGTGTGGTTGCCTATGACCTTCACCGCGGTGTTTTCGGACAGTACCACGTCCAGAAGCTTACCTCGAATCCTGCAACCCACATGGCTCTCGAAACGCTGGGTCATAATATTACCCTGGTAATTGAGTGCCCCCAGGAGATAAAGGGCGGCTTGAGCGCCGACCTGATATTCGTTGACCGTTATCTCAAAAAGGGTGTGAGAGCTGGTCCCACTCATGATAGTTATGACCGGAATTCCGGCCTTTTTGGCAGCGGCGAACTGTGCATCGAACTGGACCGGTTTGCTCATGCAGGCAATGATGGCATTCACCTTAGCCTGGATAAGATTTTCCAGTTGAGCAGCGTGCTCGGGCAATGTTCCCCTGGAATTAAGCAGGGTCACATTCCACCCCTTTGCCTTGGCCGCCTCTTCGGCCGCCTTGGCTGTCCGTGCATGGGTTTCGGAAGACATCTGGAATGCAATAATACCGACCTTGAAATCGGTTGCACCGGCTGAAGCCGGAATAACAAACAACAAGACCAACGCCAGGATTAACGATACTTTGACAAAATTTCTTTTAGACATAATTTCCCTCCTTTGTTTTGTTAAAATGTTTTTGGTTAGACGCTAAAAGCCGCTTTGGTTATTGTGCTTGCCGAAAGGCTGACCGAAGCGATTATTATCACCCCAAGGACGACATCCTGGGCATAATAAGGCGCTCCCATAAGGACCAGCCCGTTACTTAATATTCCGATGGTCAAGGCACCGATAAAAGATCCAAGGACATTGGGTCTTCCCGGCTCAATCATGGTCATCCCCAGCAGGACCGCCGCCATGGTTGTCAGCATGAAATCCCCGGCAGAGGTGGGGGCAGCCGAACTCAGGGAAGAAGCCAGAAGCACTGCCGTGAATCCTGCCATGAGCCCGGACAGTGTCAACCCGAGTACTTTCATCTTTTTTACCGGGATTCCGGCCAGGCGGGCTGCCTCGTCGTTTTCTCCGGTAAAAACCAGATGGATTCCCAGCCTTGTTTGTTTCATGACAAATAAGGCTATCCCAATGATAATGAACATCCACACGGCCAGCATGGGGATACCAAACAATTTTCCACGCCCCAGAAAAACAAAGGCCTCAGGCCACCGCCCAACATAGGCCACCCCTTCGGTTATCCAAAAGGCCGCCCCATTGGCCATCGATGCCATGCCCAGAGTAGCAATAAGTGATGGAACCTTGAGCCTTGTAACCACCAGGCCATTGGCCAGTCCCGCAGCGGTTCCGGTTAGCAGGCCACAGATTATGGCCAGCCATATTGAATGCTGGAAATGAATCAGTCCTCCGGTGACCACTGTGGCCAGTGAGCAGACATTGGCGAATGAGAGGTCCAGTTCGGATGTAGACAATGCAAATGAAAAACCCACTGATAAAATTGTTAAGTAACTGATCTGCTTGAGGACGACCAATAAGTTAGGACCGCTAAAAAAATTTCCAGCGGTCACTGAAAAAAAAATAAATAACCCCAGTCCGCCAAATGCGGTTCCGTATTTACTTATAAAGGATTTGAACTCCTTAGACATTCTTTTTAATCCTCAACAACCCTTTAATGGAGGCAGGGGTTCTATCTCTCGATCACTGACGTGTCAGCCCTCAATGGCTCTGGCCTGGGCAATAAATTCTCTGGCACGGATCGGATCGACAGGGTTTGTGGTTTTACCGTCTTCTTTTAGTGATGTCCCAACGATAAATCCATCTGCTACCCTGGCAAGTTTCCCGATATTCAGGGCCGACACCCCTGTTCCGACCACCACAGGTGTTTCAGGAACACGCCCGGCTACCTGGCTGACAAGCCCGGTGTCCGCCTCCCTGCCGGCGGCCGGTCCATTCACGCAGACCGCATCGGCCAGACCAATAAAGACCGCCGCACTGGCAACATCCTCTACCGGCCTGACATCCAGATTCACCGAAAACCCGGCAGTTACGTTACATATAATCCTGATATGACCTGCATTAAGATTTTTCCTGAGGCGCAGCAGAGCAGGTGAATCAGGGGTATAAAAACCCAAATCCCCAACATAGGTCCCCGATAAAAAACATCGGATGAAGCGACCGCCGGTTGCATGGGCAATTGCCAGAGAGGCTAAAGGGTCCAGAAGCATATTGATGCCGTGGGGGAGCCCTACCCTGTTCTGGACCTCAGTTACCACGTAAGTCATTGCGGCTACCACTTCCGGTTCCATTTTAGTCTGATAAGGCATGTCTGACTCATTACAGTAAAGCAAGGCATGGAAGCCTGCTTCTTCCAGGATCTTTGCCTCTTTAAGGGCCTGGGAGACGATCTTCTTCATCCCAGCGGATTCGTCGTAAAGCGGGGTTCCGGGCAGGGCCAGGGTATGGATCATCCCGATGAGCAAATGTTTCCGTCCAAAATCCTGTTCAAACAATGTTTTCATAAATAATTACCTCGTAATGTAACTGCTCAAAAAGTTCGGATATTATCCCTTCTTGGAGGCCATGCGGCCTCTTTTTTAAAGGCCGCAACATAAATATTTCCTCCTTGCGCCTTTTGCCTTAAGCCTTTTGCCTTAAGCCTTGTGCCTGAATCTAAACCCATTATTCCAACATTCCCTACAGGGAGCAGGTCCTACGGGCAGGAGGCCAATTGGGAGCAAAACGGAGCTACGTTCTATTTTTTATCACAGCCGGACAGTCAAACCTTCCCTCACATCCCGTGTCAATGCACATGAAACCGGCAATAGGGCATTTTGAGTATCCAGCCACCGCCGGTAAATCTGATTATATGCCTCGGCCTGTTCCGGCCGGGGTTCAAAGGCTCGCTCTGTATGGACCATCGCGTTTTGACATTCGGCAATAGAGGAAAATTCGCCAAGCCCCACAAGGGCTACCATTGCCGCCCCTAGAAGACCAGCCTCCCGGACATTTGTCCGTACCACAAGCAGATTGAGGACATCGGCCTTTATCTGGCACCAAATTTCTGAACTTGCCGCCCCACCACTAATCCTGACCTCTTTTACAGCATTAACGTTCTCAGCAGTGGCCAAATCGAACACCTGGCGATTAGCCATTGCTACGCCCTCCAATATTGACCAGATGAAATCGGCCCTGGAATGCCTCCGGTTAATACCCAGGAAAATTCCCCGTACGTCGGAGTTCCATAGAGGTGTCCTCTCGCCCTGAAGGTAAGGCAAAAAAATGATCGGTTCAGGCTGACGTTCGAGTCCTGTTAGTGTATCCAGGAGGCCTGCCACGCTTGAAGCGTCGGCTCCGCCCTCAAAAGCATCAAGATACCAGGCAAGACAATCCCCGCCCGCCTGACTTGGTCCACCGATCTGATAAAGATCCCGGCCCCATGGGAGTGTTACCAGGCCAGGAGCCTCCGTACGAGACTCAGTGACCATGCCAAATACCTCAGAAGTCCCAGAAATATTAAAGGCGCAGCCCGATCGATTAGCCCCAATACCCAAAGATGCGCACCAGGAATCCATACCGCCCACAAAGACAGGGACTCCGGCAAGGCGGTCCAGGGGCTCCTCCAGATTGGGCAAGACCGATCCCAGGCAATCCTGGGGCTCTGCCAACCGGGGCACAATCTCCACTGGCAAGCCCAATTGGTCAAAAAGCTCTACAGCCAGGCCCATGTCTTCGGTGGAAAGGAGCCGGGACAGAGAGATCAAATCGCCTGCCAGCTCGCCGGTTAATCGGAAGTTAATGTAATCTTTCGGCTCAAGAACTACGTTGATCCGTTCGAAATTATTCTGTTCATAATCTTTGATCCATAGCAATCTGGCTAAGGTGTGGAAGGGATTGACCGGGCCAAAGGTCAGCCCACGGGGTCCGATCCGGGACTGGACAGAGACAATCTGGTCAGCCTGTTTGACGGCCCTGCCGTCAGCCCAGGTAATGGCCGGCCGGATCACTCTGCCACTTCTGTCCAGAAAGATTTGGGTTCGCGTCAGTCCAGAGATCACCAGACCGGCGATCTCTGCCTCTGCCGCCTCCGAGCTACCCAGAATTAATCCGGTGACCCGGATGAAATCCCGCCACCATTCGTCAGGGTTTTTTTCCGACCGCCCTATGTTGTCAATAACAGGAGGGGGTTGTTGCACTGCATGCTGAACTATCCACTCACCTTCAGTGTTCATCAGAACAGCCCTGATAGAGGTTCCGCCAAGGTCGTAGGCGAGGACACATTTCATCGGTCCACCTCGTCCGAACGTAGCCTGAAGGTGAATTTATAATGATCTCCCCTGATCAGGTTGGTTGCCAACTCAACAGTACGGCCGGTGATATCGTAGGCCGTCCTGTGGGCTAAAATAACCGCCACGCCAGGCTCGATATCGAGCAATCTGGCCTCCTCCGGCCCTATAGAGAAAGGCTCGATGACTTCTTCGGCCTCACGAACCACAATAGATTTCTCCCTTCGTAGAAAATCGTAAAGTGAACAGTCATGCAAGTCCTTTGCAGACACTCCATCAAGAACATATCGTGGGTGGCTTGAGCTTTGAAGTACTACCGGAACATTATCCAGAAAGCGCAACCGTCGCAGTTCGATAACCTCTTCATCAGGATGGATATTAAATACGAGGCGTTCACGGATCCTGCTTTGGCGTGAAGTAATGGATAGTATCCTGGTGCTTGGCTTACGCCCCATCATCTCAGCCTCTTTATGGAAATCCACGAGCTTACCCAGAACCTTGTGAGTTGCCTGGCTACGCACTACAGTTCCGCTGCCCTTTCGTCTCTCTACTAAGCCATATTCTTGAAGCAATGCCAATGCTGAACGAATTGTTACCCTGCTGACACCATAGGATTCCTGGAGGCTCGACTCCGAAGGAAATGGGGCGCCATCGGCGTAAATCCCAGATTCTATGTCGGACTTTAGTTCATGTGCAATCCGGCGGTACAAAAGCCCCAATCGTTTGGGTTTGGAGGATTTTGAATTAGTTTGGTTCATAGATTGAGTAGTTTGTTTGGCCCCATGATAATACAACTTTAATACATTTATCATACAGATTTAATACAAGTCAACAAAAAAATACCGTAGCCATTCACTGGTCAAGGGGTTTGTAGATTTGCCGCAATTCCGAATTCCACGCGAAAAATTACATCAATCTTGACAATCTGGTCCGAATTTTTTATTGTTTGTAAAAGAGCTCACGAAGAACTTTCAAATCCTATGAAAGGAGGGATAATTATGGAAGGCACTCATGAACACGCACATGCGCACGGGCATGATCATACGCACGCACATACGCATGAACATGTCCATCCTGGGGGTGAGAGGCATACACACGAACACCCCCACATCCACACCCATGATCATCTCCATGAACACAAACATGAGCACAGGCATAGTGGTGATACGCACGTGCACGACCATGATCACACCGGGGACCACGGATCTCACGATCATGACCATCCCGGACATGATGCGGAAATTCATGATCATTAACAACTGATCCTTGCAGTGCTCAATAATCAAGGGTGTAATAAGAAGTTACAGCATCCAGCGTACTTAATTTACTAAAGCCAGGAAGGTGAGAACAGGTTTGAAGGCCTATCAGTCTTTCTGGCTTTTTGTTTTTTGATAGGAATAAGGTTTTGAGAGTTATGAATGCAATAGAGGCAATAAGGTCTGTCCGATATGATCTGCTTGAATATATCCAGGAAAAAATAATCGTAAATTTCTATAATAATCGTAAGTTGCCTGTTGGATTTACACATAAAAGAAAAAGGCAAATGCATAAAACACAACCTTCAATGAAAGGGTGTTTTATGACGTGAATTCCTTAAGAAGCTCCGTGTGAGTCCTAACGAGATTGTGATTGTGAGGTGATCATAGGGGCGAAGAACCTAAAGGAAGGCACCCTAATCGAGATGGTGCAAAAACCAGCAGATATGGAAAGAAGACCAAAGGATGTTGATGAATCTGATGGAAGATTTTTGGCCCTGTATGAGGGATACCTGCCTGCCTGCCATTGCTCTCGCCCCTCCGCCATCGGCTTCGCCTCCCCGGCCGGTACCAGCCCGGGACGGGCAGGCGAATGCTGGGCGGACTCAGGCGAGGCAGGCGGGGATGTGGCCATATACAATAGAGGAAGAGAGGTAACAGTGGCGGTTTTTTCTTGACAGGCCCTTTTTGTCTCTATATAGGCTAAAGCAATAAGAAAAATTTGATCAGGAAGATCATTTCTATTGTAGGAAGTTAGTTTGTAAAAACAGAATAACGGTAAGTAAAAAAGGCCACGGAGGTCTTTTGCTCTGATAGGAATTGGGGCAAATTATCTCTGTGGCTTTTTTTTCGAATACCAAAAAAGAAAAATATGAAGGTTTTATGTGATCTTTTTATCATGATGGCACTAATCTGTCTCTTTTTGCCTGTATCTGCATTGGCAAAGGAAAAGATCGTAAAAAAGGATACCAATAAGGATGGAAAGATAGATCAGATTGCCCATCTTGATAAAGATGGAAAGATCACGATACTGGAGGTAGACAGCAATGCTGATGGGATAATGGACAGGTTCCAGTACTACAAGAAAGAGGAGATCATCAGGGTTGAAAGAGACACCAATCATGACCAAAAGATTGATACCTTGGACTATTTTGAACAGGGGAAAAGAATCCGACATGAAATGGCCTCAATCGATACCGGTAAGGTTGATCAAATTATATACTTTGATACCCAGGAACGTCCTTTAAAAATCGAAAAAGACACTATGGGAGATGGCCTGTTTGACAGCATTTACCATTTTAAAGAGGGAAAGCTTTCTTGTTTCACCAAAGATGCGGATGGTGATGGCAAGGTGAATGTCTGGCAAACCTATACAGATGACAAACCCCTTGAAAGGCGTGTAGATGAAGACGGTGATGGAAAGGCAGAAAGGATCACCTTCTATGACAACAATGGCCTTCCAAAAGAGATCTGTCATGATTTAGACAGAGATGGAAAGATGGAAATTGTTCATATTTATCGCCAGGGAGCGCTTTTCGAGGAGAAAAAAGATCTGGATCACGATGGGAGGTTTGAAATCATCACGCTGTTCAAGGATGAACAGCCTCTTGAACAGAAAAAAGATACCAATTCCGACGGCAAAAAGGATCTTTTCACCTACTTTGATGC
>JAKLQB010000386.1 GCA_022013615.1 Desulfobacterales bacterium
TACATCATCTGCTCCCTCTGGAATACGAATGGCATTTAACATTGGCAACCGCTCACCCTCCGGCACAAGCATGGAAAGCCCCATGGCCTCCACCCCTGCCACCAGGGCACGGTGATTGAGTAAGTGCCTGGCAAATCGGGCTTCAAGGCCTTCTTCTGCAACTATGCGCAATGCCTCACGGAGAGCATAGATCATGTTAATGGGGACCGTGTGATGGTACTTCCTTTCATCTCCCCAGTATCGACTCACCATACCCATGTCCAGATAGAAGCTGACAACCGGGCTCTTCCGGTTTTCAAGCGCCTGAACAGCGGCAGGGCTAAAGGATATGGGAGAGAGGCCCGGTGGACAGGAAATGCATTTTTGGCTACAGCTGTAGGCCAAGTCGATCCCCATCTTGTCAAGCGAGATTTCCATCCCTCCGAGTGAAGTAACCATATCCACCAGAAAGAGGGCCCCACACTCACGGGCAATGCCTTTAAGGTCCTGGATGGGCTGGCATGCCCCTGTAGATGTTTCCGCATGGACAGCGGCAAGCACTTTTGGATTCCTGCCCTTTACCGCCTTGCGAACCACATCCGGATCAATGGCCCTTCCCCACTCGCCATCAACCCGGACAACTTTTCCCCCAACGCGGCTGACGATTTCGCCTATCCGCGCCCCAAAGAAACCACTGACGCATACCACAACCTCGTCACCCGGCTCAACAGTGTTTGCAATGGTGGTTTCCATTCCGGACATACCAGTACCTGACACGGGTAGTGTCAAGGCATTTTCGGTCTGGAAAACATATCTCAGCAGGCTCTGTGTGTCATCCATGACCGAGAAGAAATAAGGATCGAGGTATCCAACACATGGGGCAGACAGAGTCTGCAGCACACGAGGGGGCACACTGCTTGGGCCTGGCCCCATTAGTATTCGTTCCCCAGGATCAATGTCTCTGAAATCATTTGCATTTATGTCCATTGCTTACCTCCTTTTAAATATGATTTGATGATTGAATCTAACCACACAGGTCGAATTTTTCAGACTGCGGCAGTATAGGAAAGAGGTTGCCGGGTGTCAAGTTTATGAAAGGCAGATGATATTCCCAATTGCTTTCTGATACGGGAGATGTCTGCTTTATTGGGCAAGAACGGATAATTGCGCATATCAGGTCCGGGTCTGGAGTTGGCAAAAGGCCGGTTACAGGCCACCTGCCCATCGTAGCCTTCACAGCCGCTGGTTCTAAAAGGTTCACCCGAGTCGATCACATCATCGAGTTCACGTAGAGGCAATCCGAAATCAATAATACGTCCGATCTCGCTGTAGGTAAACCTGTCTGAATGACTGATTTGACTGTCTATCAGATAACGGGCCAGTTGAATACGCCGGTATTGATCCATGGCAGGTTGTGGGTGATTTGCCAGAGTAGAGCTGGCTTCGGGAAAGAATGAAAACAGGTGGGTCGGACCTCCCATATCCCTGGCCCTCTGCATAGCATCACACATTTCTTTTTCCGTCTCTCCCATGCCAACCATAAAGTGGGGTCCGGCATTTCCCTCTCCAAACAGTCGAAGCGAATCCGTCAGGCAATCCCAGTAGGTCTCCCACCTGTGCGGGCCACCTACCCCGGAGCCCCGGTATTTATCAAACAACTCAGGTGTTGCCAGATCAATAGCCACGCCAATCTTGTCGGCCCCGGCTGTCTTGAAATCCACAAGATCATCATGGCTGAGTATGGTGGGGGAAATCAGCAGGGAAACCGGGACATCGAAACTGGATCTGAACAGGGTGCATATATCTTTCGTGTCTTTTGTGGCCCGTTTATGGGTAATCATGGAAATGCAGATCCTTTTAACATTGTCTAACCTTTGTGATATCCTCTCAACGATATGCTCTAAAGGATACGTAGGCCATGTCACCCTGATAAAGCTTTTCTCGCAGTAATCTCCAGGGCGTTTATTTGAAAGGCCGCAATAGGCACACTTTGCTGCACAACCCGCCCTGTAAGTCAAAAGCACATTAATACAATAGAGTTTTGCATTGCGATAAAACAGGCCCGGTTTGAATCCAAGGGTCATGGCCGCTGCCAGACTCATTCTCAGAAATTGTGGGCTTTCATAGATTCTCTTATCCTGTTGCAACATTTCTATTTCTCCTTAGACTGCCATTCCTGTCCCGAAAAATCCTTTGACACCGAACAACAGGTTCTCTGATATCTTATTTCCAATCCATAGTCCTCGGCCCGTCTGATGGCCTCTTCAGAGGGTATGACCATGCGATTTACCCCTGCATCAATGGCAAGCAGTTCCATGCGGGTATTACCTCTTTCCCTTGCACAACCTAAACTGATTTGCGCCTCGGGAAATTTGAACCGTGTTTCGGCAATGATTTCCGCGACCTCTTCCGCACTTGGCGGCTTCACGGTCTCTACAGGAGTCCCGTGAATTCGCATCAATGAAACGATGACCACCTGTTCCACGTCAAACTGAGCTATCATTTCAACGGCCTTCTTCTCGCCTTTGATTTTTCCGTAATGTAGCCCGCACACAATATGGGGGATAATAGGCAAGTTGGCCTTTTGCAAAGATTCCATGGAAGACATAATCTCGGAGACACCAAAGTCAACGTGATAAATGTCCCGGTATGTATCATCATCGCCTATAACATCTATAAGGGCCTGGTCAACACCTGCTTCTTTAAGCCGGAGGGCTGTTTCATATTCGATCAGACCACTGTGTACCGAGATGTATAGACTGGTCAGCTCTTTTACCTTTTTTATGGCTTGGATAAACTTTTCCCACGGCAAACGCCCTTTTTCATCGCAGCCGCCACTGATCAAGACGCCGTGATTGCCCCTCTCAGCGAGGCGGAC
Source organism: Desulfobacterales bacterium (assembly GCA_022013615.1). The sequence goes on from JAKLQB010000386.1 coordinate 2,858, forward strand.
GCATTTTTCTATCAGGAGGTCCGGGGGCATTGCGGAAATCATTGGCTCCAATATTTTTCCCTGGCAATGATCACATTGAAGCGCACATTGACTCCCTGTAATAGAGATGGCCGGATACCTGCCGAAAATACCATTGTAGCAAAAAATCCCGGGGAGAAAAAAGGTGATACGCTTTCCTAAGTTCTCCCAGGACATCTCCCTGGCTTGTGTTAACATATGAGAAATCATAAGGCTTTTTGACACCACAGTGTGGTTGTTTGCCACTCCTTTCTGGCATCTAAACGGAGCATTGGAGTGCTGGAGTATTGGAGTACTGGATTTTAAAACAGTAAAAGGTTGTGTAACCGTTCACGGGTTCAAAGGTTCAGAGGTTCAAAGGTTGCCTTCTCATCACCATACGTCATTTTGTAAACGTTTTGTACGGGAAAACCGACCGCTTCCACATTCCCACAAATGTGGAACATGGTATTTGGCAATTATGTGGCAAAACCAGCATTTTTTACGATGACTTCGGGTCTTCAATTTTGTCCTTGTCCCTAACCCTCGTATGTGACTCCGCAACGCTGGAGTCTCTTTTTCGATCAAACTGGCAACTTCGGTGGCCAGAGGCGGCGCTGAACCTGTGAACGCTTACAAGGTTGTTTCCTTTATACTTCAAACACCCTTGCTCAAGCACTGCAATACTGTAAGCAAGTTTCAAGTATCAAGAATCGGTCTAATCAAAAACTAATCAAATTGAAATTCTGCCGAGACTGAAAACCCAAAATCTTTTTCTTTAAGGACTATAATACTCCCTATATGCGATCCAGCAATATTTAATAATCTCTTCAAGCCTATCCCATTCCTTCTCCATCAACTGCCGGCGCGTAAAAGCTCTTTCCAGGGTGTCCCCATAGAGATCGCGCCACTCCTTTTCGTATTCTGACAAAAGACCCAAATCTCCTTCTTCAACTGCGCACGCAGCCCAATTGCCAGCCATGCGCCCGCAGATCACAGCCTGGGACACCCCTGCCCCGGTGATGGGATGGGTTTGGCCTGCTGCGTCTCCCACCAGCATAATATTTTCATAGATCACCTTCCTTACAGGTTCTGCCGGAATCCATCCCGCCATATTCCCTAAAGCTTCGCCTCTGATTTTACCTTCTTCTGACAACCGGGATACGAATCGCTTGAGCACATGGGATATGGGCTCGCGCTTCCCTTTCTCCTGCTTCATGCCTATTCCTACATTGGCTTCATGGCCTTTTGGGAAAAGCCATCCATATCCCCCGTAGATCTCCTTTTTAAAATGCACTTCGGTATATTCCATTCTATGGATCAAAGGGACTCGGACTTGAACTGCCGGGATTAAATTTCTATTTACTATTCCGATCCATCTGCCAACGGTTGAACGGGGACCATCCGCTCCAATGATCACTGTTGGCTTTACCTTTAAGGGCAGGCCGTTTTTCCCTTTGAGAAGAACCTCATTTTTATTTCTGGACAAGGCCCTCGTGGAAAGCAGGATTTCAGCACCTGCCTCCCTCGCTGCATCAGCCAGCGTCTGATCGAAGTTATCCCGTCTGATGGTAAAACCTGGGGCTAACATTTCCTTTATCTCCCCGCCGGGTAAGAAAGTCCTCATTCCACGAATAGGCTGAACTACAAAGTGCCGTCCCAGATCAACTTCTCCGAGAAGGGGGGCGGGGATGTATTCTGCACACCGGACAGGAGTCCCCACCCTGGCCCGGCGCTCAACCATCAATACACGCAGCCCTTTGCGGGCAGCGGTCAGGGCGGCAGCAGATCCGGCCGGACCCGCACCCACTATGAGGATATCGCAGTTATAGATTCTCATGCTTTAAGTGATCATTTCATTTTTTAATAGGGTCATTCCAAATCCACATTCAAGACCGCATTCAGCAGGTCCAGATTTACCTCGGTCTGGCTCTCAAAATTCCCGGCATAGGCCTCTTTTACCTGATCGAGATCGTAACAGGTGGTATTGTCAATATCCAGGAGTATCCCAGGCACTCCCGCCCTTTCAAAGTCATCCACATGTTTGGTAAAAAACGGATGACAACAACAGCCTATAAATGCAGGAACTCCGGCCGCTTTCATCTTTGCCAGTTCAACCATCAGGTCTTCAAAACTGACAATACATGTGACTTTCATTTCATTCATCCGGCCCATGGTCCATGCGGGTCCGATCGAACATTCCCCGCAGGTCCGACAACCCTTTTTATACCTTAACTCGCAACTTGTCAGTTTGGAGCAATAAGGCAACAGGAGAACGGAGGGCTTTTTCTTAAGGACCTCTTCAAAAGACCCGTTGGTTACTGAAATCAGGTTACAGTATTCTAAGGGCACGCCATACTCGGAAATGGCAATCTTTTCCAGTGCCTGATTCAATGGCTTGAGGAAATCGCTGTGTCCCATGCCCGGGATGTTTATTCGCCCTTCATCAAAAAACCGTTTGATAATGCTGTGAATACGGCCTCGATCCAGCGCAACACCTCTCAAGCTTGCCTCCATGTCAAACAGGGCACGTGTCGGGAAAGAGAGGAAATCACCGGTAATATAGATATCCTTTATCTTTTTTTGGGCAAGATTTACAACCAGGGTAAACCGGACCATACCTGCCTCGGATTTGTAAGCCGCCTGGACAACCTCCTGCCTTATGTATCTGGGCTTAACGTGTTCTATCCATTCCTGAGATTGATAGTATTCCAGTTTTTCATTGAAAAGCCTTTTTTCTGACCTGGTCAAGCCTCCGGACTCAAGCCTGATGCCCAGGCCCTTTTCAAAACCGGTCTTTATTGCTTTTTTTAAGTCGTCCAACGGAGGTGTATAACCTAATTCCCACTTTAGGCAGGTCACCCGTTCTTTGACCGAATCAATCTCCTTTGATTTGAGTTTCTCCACAGGAATCTTAAGGCTTCTCAGCATGGTATCCACGTCAAAATCCGTCAGCATTGTTCCCTGGAAAAGAAATGCACCGTCAGATTCTGTTCCTCCGGTCCCTGATATCTTGCGGCCATTGACTTCAATGTCGTTTCTTGGCCGAAAATTGGACCTGATACCTAAAAGGCCGAGAGCTGTGACAACCGGTTCGCATAATGCCTTAAAGAGCCAATTGTTCGGTATCATTACATTAAAAAAAGCCTTGTCACAAATAACCTCCCAGCCCAATTGACTCTCATCAAAAAAGATAGCTCCGCCTCCGGTGTTGCGACGATTGATGTGGATTCCCTGGGCATGACAGTATTCCGCACGGATCTCCTCATCAACTGATTGATGAAAACCCACAAGCACCGCCCTGGGGGAGAACTGCAGAAAATGTATGGTATTCGGGGTCTCTCCTTTCCCTTTGAGTTCCACAAGGGTATCATCAAGCGCCATGTTTTCCGCGGCCGTCATGGGCGGGGTATCAAGGAGTCGCCAATTCATCATAATTAAACTCCGAAAACTACCGAGACCTAAGGTATCGGTTTTTGATCGGTTTACAAAGGAATGGCTGAGTCTGCCAGGCGGGTAGACGGACCTTTGCGCAAGCGCTAATGTTTAAGCGCCCTGTGGATAAGCTGCGTGATATCCAAAACATCAAGGGGGACCTTGTTCCTCCTCACATAGGTCATCATGGTCCTTACACATTGCTGGCAGGATGTGACGACAGCCTCAGCGCCGGTGCTCAGCACCTCTTCGATCTTCCGCTTGGCAATCTCTGCAGAAAGCTTGGCATCGATCATCTCGAGGTTACCGCCACCCCCACAACACTGGCAATTCTCTCGATTTTGAGGAAGTTCTACAAACTCAACGCCCGGAATAGAACGGATGACCTGTCTCGGTTCATCAAACACCCGGGCCCCTCGCCCCAAATCGCACGGATCATGATAGGTCACTTTCAATGGAAGCTCTTGAAGAGGGACCCTTTTGTCCTGGATCAATTTCATCAGGAACTGAGTAGCGTGGGTAATTTGAAACTTGTGGGGATAGTATTCGCGCCACATCTGGTAACAGGAAGGGCACGCAAAGACAACCTCCCTGGCCCCTTTTTCACTGACCGCCTCAAGGTTATGATCCATGAACTCCTGAAACATATCCTTTAATCCTGCCCCCAGCATGGGAAAACCACAGCACCATTCATCCTCACCCATGAGAGTGAAGTCTACACCGCTTACATCTAAAATCTCCGCCAGCGCCATGGGAATCTTCTGGGCAAGAGGGAAATAGGATGCAACGCAACCCGTAAAATAGATTATCTCGGCCTTATCCTTGAGATAACCATGTTCCGGGGCATCGCGCATGTCCTCAACCCAATCGGCCCTCTCTTCGTTATCTTCTGCAAAGACGTTCCGGCTTTCCTCCAGGTTATCCCGAATCATCTCAATTTTTTTGGGGTAAGATTTTGAATGAACAAGGTCCTGTCTGAGAGACAGCCATAAGTCCTTAAGGTGGATACCAACCGGGCAGATTTCCTGGCAATTACCACAGAGCGTACATCGAAAGACAGTGTCACTGTAGTGCTTCCATTGTTCCTCAGTGGGCCCTTTTTTCCCAAAAAGCCTGCGGAAAAGCCCTGTCCGGCTTTTAAGGATCTGCTTGAGTCCCTTTATGCGAAAGACACCGGACAATTCCCCGTCATGGGAGGCGGAGACCGCAGGGCACACATCCGCACAGACCTGACAGTTGGTACAGGCCTCCATCTCTAAAATCTGCCGGACGCTGTAATCCTGATTGGACATGTGGGCTCAGCTCCATATTAAGTAGGGAGTAAGCAGTAGGCAGTAGGCACAATGCCACTCCACTAATCCTCACTGCTTACCACCTACTCCATACTGCCTACTCTTCCGCGTATTTCTCAATTTCTGCCAAGAGCCACTTTTCAACCGCCTCCGGCCCATAGATCAGGTTGGCTAATTCTCCCTTATCATCCGGCCTGATCTTGTACATCCAGCCCTTGCCGTAGCAGTCATCATTTATTAAGCCCGGGTTCATTTCCAGTTCTTCATTTACTGCTACCAGCTCTCCATTGACAGGTCCATAGACCTTCCCCAGCCATTTGCCGGATTCTATCTTAGCAAATTTTTTACCTACTTTCACCCTCTTTCCTTCATCAGGAAGCTGGATATACACGACCTCCCCGGCCATTGTCTGTGCAAAATCATCCATTCCCATGACCAGGAGATCTCCTTCTTCCTTTACCCAAAAATGATTCTCCTCGTAGTGCAAGTCATCCGGCATGTTGTATCCTTGAATCTCCACTCGCTTACCTCCTTTTTTTCTACTCTGCTTCTTCCATCAATTCATTAACAAATTGAGATATGTTGGAAATCTTGAACTTCTGCTTGCGCAATTTGGCATTGGCAAGGTTATGCACACAGGAATTACACTCTGTCAGCACCACCTCGGCACCGACTTCCTCAACCTCCTCCAATCTGCGTCGTGCCATGGCAATAGAGTTCTTGGCATAGGCGCCCCTTACACCACCACCGGCCCCGCAACAGAGGGAATCAACACGGTTGTGGCGCAGTTCCACAAAGTTTGGTGCAATCTTCCTGATGATCTCTCTTGGCCCTTCATAAATACCGCAGTGCCTTCCCAAGTCGCATGGATCATGGTAGGTCACTAACTTGTCCGTCATGACACCAAAGTCAAAATCTTTCAAAAACTGGCTGATGTGAAGGACTTTAATCCCCTTCTCCTTAAGTTCAGCATACTGGGGTTTGTTGTTGAAAGTCCGCGAGCAGTAGGGGCAGCCGGTTATTACAGTCTTGGCCCCCGTGGCCAGGATCATATCCATATTTTTTCTCACAAGATCCTCGTTCATGTCATATCCCACATCCTCCAGAACACCGCTGCAACAGACCTCGTCAATCAGGGTATAATCCACCTTGAGACGATCCAGAAGATCGAGGGTTTCCAGGGTGGCTTCATCCTCCCTGCAAGAACCCACGCATCCTATAAAATAAACGTATTCGGCCTTTTTGTTTCGTTCCCTTTCAAAATCTTCTGGTTCATCTTCCCCGTAGATGTTGGTATGGTTCTTTAGCACCTCGTTCATTCCTTTGAATGCTGGGTGACAGGAACCGATATTGACCATATCCTTTCGCACCTGTTTGATGATGTCGGGCACGTTTACGCCGGAGGGGCAATTTTCGGCACAGGCAGCGCATGTGGTGCATTGAAATAAGGTTTCAATGAGTTCGTCGTTCAGGTCAATGGTCCCATCCATGACTTCTTTAAGAATGAGCATCTTGCCCCGAGCATTATAGGCAGGGCGAAGGGTAGATCCAAAGACAGGGCATACGGCCTGGCAGAAGCCGCAGTTTGAGCACCTGAGGACCTGATCGCGGTATTTTCTTTCAAAATCATATTTGGCTTCCATCTTGGACCTCCAGTGCCATCTTGCCAGGATTAAGAATATTGTTTGGATCAAATGATTTCTTTATGGAACGCATCACATCCATGGCCACGGGGTCATGTTCAAGATGCATGAACTTTGCCTTTGCCAGACCGATGCCGTGTTCGCCCGTCAGGGTGCCACCCAGTTCAATAACCTTCTCAAACAGCTCGGCAGAGGCCTGTTCAACGCGCTTTACCTCATCGGGATTTGTGCTGTCAAAGCTGATGGTGGGGTGGAGATTGCCGTCTCCTGCGTGACCAACGGTAGGAATCTTGAGATCATACTTTTTTGCAAGATCGGAGATTACCTTAAGTATGTTAGGGACCTTGGACATGGGCACAGAAAGGTCTTCGACAGCGAGGCTGTTGTTAATCCGGGACATAACCGCATACGCAGATTTGCGGGCCGTCCACAGCGCTTCTGCCTCTTCTTTGGTCTCGGCCTGTTTTACGGTTGAGGCGTTGTTTTCCTTGAATATTTCTATGACCTTGTTCAATTGGAACTGGGTCTCCTCCCGAGTGTGCCCATCAGTCTCGGCTATCAGGATTGCTTCTACCTCCGGCAGATTCAAATCGGTATTCTGGTTGATGGCAATAAGGGTCTGCTGATCAACTATCTCGAGCGCGCTTGGCAGGATTCCGGAGTGCATGATTTCGCTCACGGCCCGTCCCGCATCCTCCAGGTTTTCAAAAGTGGCCATGGCAGTGGAGGACAGCGATGGCTTGGGATTAATCTTGAGGGTTATCTCGGTTACTACTCCCAATGTTCCTTCAGAACCGACAAAAAGCTTGGTCAGATCATAACCCGAAGAGCTTTTCATACACTTGGATCCTGTGCGCATAACCCGGCCATCGGGGAGTACCACTTGAAGGGAAAGGACATAATCCTTGGTCGTGCCGTATTTGGCGCCTTTGATTCCGCCGGCATTGGTGGCCACGTTACCGCCCAGGGTGGCAACCGTGCCGCTTGCAGGGTCGGGTGGAAAAAAGAAGCCGTGTGGTGCCAGGACCCTTTCCAGGTCTGCATAGACGACACCGGGTTGAACAACTGCCAGGCGGTCCGTCACGCTGACTGA
>JAKLQB010000387.1 GCA_022013615.1 Desulfobacterales bacterium
GGCCCTGGCCCTAACACCTTTCATACTATCAACAGCTTTCTTCATTTATTTTATTCAAGATATATGCCATGTATTGCAGAAAAAACTTTCCTGTTAAAAAGCACCTAATCATTTGATTTTACTTGCTATTTTCCTCATATATTTTGGGGTGAAAATGAGAGGTGTAAACAGCTAAGTGACAGGGGGTGGTTATTCAAGTATACAATGCACCTGCTGGAGAGGCCAATGTGCGTCCATATGGGGTTTTATTCAAAACAGAAATCGGTCTTCTGGGCCTGTGGCTCGGAGAGCGTGGTCAGAGACAAATGGCTCTACCTCATGAAAAGTCTTATAACCGGTCATTAGACGAAATTGTTTTAATTTTGGAAAGCTTCCGATAGGCGTCTATTTTTTAAAATGGCAGGGAATAAATATGTACTTGTAACAAAGTGAAGTTGCTACTATCATCATGATCAATGATCAATGATCAGTTCGCTTCGAGCCCGTTCGGGCAGTTTTTTGATTCTTCCCGAAACGAGCGTTCAAAGAACATTTTCTTCAGACGGGACTGAACTGCTTCCCATTGACGATTCAATGCGGGTTTTTGGTATGCGATTACTCCTGGTAGAAGACGATTTGCAGATTGCCTCTTTTATCGTTAAGGGGCTGAAGGAGGCGGGGTTCGCTGTAGATCACGCTGCCGATGGTGAGGACGGCCTGCATCTGGCACTCTATGAGCCTTATGATGTGGCCATCATAGATATCATGTTGCCCAGTTTAGATGGCCTGAGCCTCATCGAAGAGCTTCGACGTCAAAAGATCAATACGCCCGTACTCATTCTAAGTGCAAAACGTTCGGTGGATGACCGGGTTAGGGGATTACAGACGGGCGGGGACGACTATTTGGTTAAACCTTTTGTTTTCTCAGAGCTTCTGGCACGGGTGCAGGCTTTGATTCGCAGGGCAAGTGGATCAACAGAGCCCACCAGCGTAACGTTCGGGGAACTTTCCATGGATCTTCTGAAGAGGGAAGTCCGCCGCGCTGGCAAGAGGATTGACCTCCCGCCTCACGAGTTTGCTTTGTTAGAATATCTTATGCGTAATGCAGAGAGGGTCGTCTCCAAGACTATGATCATTGAGCACATCTGGGGTTACCATTTCGATCCCCAGACAAATGTTGTGGATGTATTGATCTCCAGGTTGAGAAGCAAGGTGGACAGGGGTTTTTCTGAGAAGATCATTCACACCGTCTGGGGCATCGGTTATGTCATTAAAGCGTCTTCATAACATACCGAAAACCATCGGCTTTAGACTCACTGCCTGGTACTCAGGCATATTTATTTTGAGCTCCATTTTACTCTTTGTATTCGCTTATTATTTCCTTTCATCGACCCTTTTGAAGCAGGACCACGAGGCGATTCTATCAGAGCTTGGGGAGCTATCCAGCGAATACGTATCATCCGGTATAACATCCCTTGAAAAAGAGGTAACCATAGCCAAGAAGTTCCGCAAGAAACGCCCGTTTTTCATTCGTTTCGCCGGGACCGACAATAACACCCTTCAAATATTTTTCCCCTACCAGTGGGCAGAGTTTGATCTCACGAAACTCGAAAAAATGATCCCGGTTAATAAGCAGAAATGGATACGCCTGCCTGCCATGGATGAAGAGTATTTCTTGGAGCTGGCTTCAACCCGTCTCCCGGATGGCCACTGGCTGCAGGTAGGCCTTAGCAGTGAGGACCGCGAGAGGGTTCTGGAGCGTTTTCGTGAGACCTTTGCAGCCGTCATGATACCACTGTTTTTACTTGGATTCCTGAGCGGCTCCTTCCTTTCATTTCGAGCTCTCCGGCCCATACAGCACCTCATCAAGACGGTTCAATCGATAGATCTGGGTAAAATGGAGGCCCGGGTGCCCGGTACCGGGACAGGGGACCAATTAGATGAGCTGGTCAGGCTTTTTAACGAGATGCTGGAAAAGATCGAGACCCTCATTAATGCCATGAAGGGTTCTCTGGATAATGTGGCCCATGATTTGCGCACACCTATGACAAGATTGCACAATATCGCGGAGAAGGCGTTACAGCCCAATAGAGATGTAAGTATTTACCGGGAAGCCCTCGCTAAGTGCATAGAGGAATCGGACAGGATACTCAGGATGTTGAACGCCCTCATGGACATTTCAGAGGCAGAAACAGGGGTCATGCATCTTGACCGAAAAATCACGGATATCCCGGGCCTGATGCATGGAGTCGTTGATGTATACAGCTATATAGCCGAAGAAAAGGGTCTTTCCATTCATATAAACGCCCCCAGAGATCTTTATGTGACAGTTGATGAAGATCGTGTAGGTCAGGTTCTGGCCAATCTACTGGATAATGCCATTAAATACACGCTTTCCGGGGGCCAAATTTCCCTAAAAGCCTCCCGGTCCCAGGGAGAGGTGGTCATCAAAATCAAGGATACCGGTATAGGAATTCCCCGTGAAGAACTTCCCAGGATATGGGATCGGTTGTACCGGGGCGATCACAGCCGAGCCCAAAAAGGCCTGGGGCTGGGCCTGAGCCAGGTCAAGGCCATTATGCTGGCCCACAAGGGCAGGGTTGATGTCTTAAGTGAACCGGGGAAAGGTTCGACCTTCAGCATATTTCTTCCTGCAAACCACTGAAGATTCTTACATGCTCCAGAACTATCCCATCGTAGAGAGCTAAAAAATAAAACCTTTCAAAATTGTAATCTTCTTGAAAGCTTCCTGAAAGCCTTCCCTGTTATACTCATAACAAACGAAAATTGATTACAAGAAGCCTCAGTTGCCCGGGCCATAGGCAATGAAGGCTAACGTGAGCGTGATAAGAAGAGTAACATGCAAAGAATAAAGAGTATTGAGGAAAGAGAGGCCGAAATAGTTATCTGGATAGGAATAGGCATGTCAATATTTGGTATCTTGTTGATAGTATTTGCCTTTATCAGATGATGTTTTCACTTTTAGTCACCTCGGGAAAATGCGAAGCAGGACAAAAGAGTAAAATGTTCAAAACCTTTCAAAATCGTAACCTTTTTGAAAGGTTTGTGAAAGCTTTGAATTGTATAATCTGGGGTATGTACTTAACTCAACTTACCCCAACATATTGTGGTCGGGCGCCACCTTGCTTTAAATGACAATACACTATAAAATCAGTAGGTTAAGGACAGTCATTTAGTTGCGTTTCCTTCAAATGGCAGCATTACCTTATAGAAAACGGTATGTTACGCTATTCATGAGTTCGGTTCCATACAATACGCTATATATTGTAGTTGGTTGAGTTAAGTACATACCCCAGTTGTATAATAAGCATGTAACAAAATCAGGCTATGAGCACTCTCAGTTACCCACCTGACCGAAAGATAGCAGGGAGGTTCATGTATTAATGATTAGACAGGATATCTGCCAACTAATGCGTGACGCTCAAAAGGTCCAAATGGCCCTGGAAATGATAGAGCAAGACCATACGCCCTGGACCAGAGAGCGCGAGCAATATGACCTGATGCAGCTCATCAAATATGTCAACCGGTTGGAGTCAGATGTGTGCATGATGCAGTCCAATTGCATGTCTATGTGTCTTAGCTACCAAGAAGATGGCTCCTGGCTGGTGCTCAATAGGCAGGAGGTCGTACTTTTGCTGAGATCAGGGCCAGCGATTTTACGATAAACTTTTAACAAACCCAAAACAAAGAAAAGGAGGGTAATGCTTATGTTAAAAAAAAATTTTCTTATTCCGGCAGCGGGTTTACTATTCATTTTCATCGTCAATGGTTGTGAGAAAAAGCCCGAGGAGGCTGCAGAAGTTCTTGAAACTGAAAATGTAACCGTCGCCCTTACACCTTCAATCCAGGAGATGAAGGGTGAAATGTTTACCCTTAAACTGTCGGATTTGAAGATCAGAAAAACGGTCCAAAAAGCAACAAAAGAGATAACGGCTGCATCTTTAGAGGGGAGCATCAAAATCACAAACAACTCAACCAATATCTTGGATATCAAGGAAATGACCATTCAGTACCTCGACGCTTCAGGAAATCCCATTCCCTTTAAGGATGGCGAGAAGAAAGCAACGATTTCAGCTGTGTACTGGTCCGATATTCAACCAGGAAAGGATTCTTCAGAAGCGTCTTTAGACGTCAAGGTCCCAATGGATGCTGTAAAAAAGAAATCCATTAACAAGATCCGGAGCCATGTCGTCTATATCCCCACCCCCCTGAAAAGTGAGAGCATGGACGTTCCTATAACAATAGAGAAGCAGAGGTGATCTTTCGATGGTAAAGTAGTAACCGGGAAATGTAAAAGGATGTCAAATTGAAATTTCTAACTCTGATCATCCAGATTGTCATTATCTCAATCGCGGTCTATGCAGCGGCTTACACCGTCGATGAGACAGAGCAGGTGGTTGTTACCCAGTTCGGTAAGCCTGTTGGTGACCCTAAGACCGAACCCGGATTGTATTTCAAGATTCCGGTTATTCATAAGGCCAACTACTTCCCCAGGAATCTTCTTGCGTGGGACGGTGAATCAGGCCAGGTTCCCACCCTGGACAAGACATTCATCTATTTGGATACCTTCGCACGATGGAAGGTGGTTGATCCCTTGAAGTTTTTCCGGACGGTTAACAACGTGACCGGAGCCCTGGCCCGACTGGATGATATCCTGGATGCCGCCGTTCGCAATCTCGTCACCTCCTATCCCTTAATTGAGACCGTTAGATGGACTAACCGGGAACTGGACACTTTTGAAATTGGCATGGACCAGACCCATGAAAAGAGACCTTTGGAGGAAATCACCATAGGTAGAGAAAAGATCATGAAGGGAATCCTGGAGCAGGCCCAACCCAAACTGGCGGAATTCGGCATCCAGCTCGTTGACATAAAGATAAAGCGGCTGAACTATGTGGAAGAGGTCCAAAAAACCGTTTACTCGAGAATGATTGCCGAGCGCAAGCAGATTGCTGAAAAATTCCGCTCCGAGGGCAGGGGTGAAGCCCGAAAGATTGAGGGTGATCGGGAAAGAGATCTGAAGCGGATCACCTCCGAGGCCTACAGAAGAGCTCAGGTGATAAAAGGAAAGGCTGACGCAAAGGCCACCCGCATATATGCGAAGGCCTACAATAAAGACCCCGATTTTTATTCCTTCGTGAAAACACTCGATATCTACAGAAAAACCATGAACAAGGACATCTGTCTCGTTCTCTCAACGGATTCGGACTTTTTGAAGTATTTTAAAGGGTATAAGGGAAAGGAATAGAAGCCTAATTATGATTAACCCAAAGACAAGGAGGAGACAAAATGCGTGTGTTTAAAAATGGTAGTTTGGTAATGATCTTGTCAGTGATGTTGTGTTTAGGGTTTGGGCTTCTGGGATGTGCAACTACCGCCCAGATACAGGCCCTTGAAGAAAAAACCCAGCAAGCTTTGGAGAAGGCGGAGGAGGCCTTAAAGGAGTGTCAAAGCGCCAAAGCGGCCGTAGAGGATTCGTCCAGGTACAGCGCCGAGGCAGCAGCGAGTGCCAAGAGGGCAGAAGATGCAGCATCCAGGGCTGAAAAGACCGCTGTTAGAGCTGATGAAGCCGCCGCTCTTGCGGAAGGCTACGCTAGAAGCTCAGAACAAATGGCCAAGAAATGTGAAGACATTTTCGAGCGGATAACAGCAAAGTAACCGCTAAAAGGGACGAGCATAGCTTGTTAGCTGCATACAATCTTGGATGTTCAATAAATGAAATTGGCAATCTATCAAAGCCGAAGTTTTCTGTTGAAAACAATCACTTAACGGAGGGGTAGGACAATGGCACAAAGCAAGGAGAAAGCAAGTTTTGGTGAAAAGTTGAGGTCAGTACAACCAACAAGAAAGGTTCTAGTCTGGTCTTGCGTGGCCTGTATTGTTCTAACAATGATTATCGGTTTCTCTCTGGGCGGATGGGTTACAGGTGGTACCGCCCAGAGAACGGCTGAGGAAATGGCTGAAAAGGCTGTCGTCGACCGCTTGGCAGCGATATGTGTTGTACAGTTTAACCAGGATCCTGAGAAAGATAAAAAACTCAAAGAATTAAAAGAAAAAAGTTCATGGGATCAAGGTGACTATGTGCAAAAACAGGGTTGGGCGACAATGCCCGGTGAGAAGAAGCCCGACAGTGAGGTTGCCGACGAGTGTGCCAAACTCCTTATAAAAACAAGTCAGTAAAGAGCTCAACCGTCGAACTCTTGATTGGGAAATAAGTGTTGTGCTACTCTTTTCTTTCAAGGGAGAAGCGCGTGGTCAGCAAAAGGTTATTGAGAGGGCCTAGTCGGTTCTCTTAAGCGAGTCGATAACATGGCAATGCCAAGA
>JAKLQB010000388.1 GCA_022013615.1 Desulfobacterales bacterium
ATTGACTATTGACTATTGACTATTGACGGTTGAAAATTCATTAATACCACTTCCAATCGTCAATGAGAAACATTAATGTGAAAACGGTAATATAGAATAAATGATATTCCTCCATGATAACTACTTATGTTTTTTCGGTTTGAACTGTGCCCCCGGATAAGGTCTGGAAGTTAAAAACCCCCTCACTGCCTGCTCATGCCTCTGGATGGCAGGCGGGTCCTATCACCTCTCAACTGGCGCGTGAAACCGGTTTAACTCCCTTACAAGCCCAATTGCTAATAAACCGTGGCATTTCAGACGGGGAATCGGTTCGTTCTTTTATGAGTCCGCAATTAGCCGATATGGCTGATCCCATGATGATGAAGGGTATGGATGAGGCCATAGCAACAATCCTCAAGTCCATCGAGAATAAGGAAAAAATCACCATATATGGAGATTACGATGCCGACGGGCTAACAGCGACAGCCCTTTTGTCAAATTTCCTGTCAAGTATTGATATCCCGGTTTCGTGCTATATCCCAAATCGGTTAAAAGAGGGTTACGGCCTCAACAGGGAGGCAATCGAGAAGATTGCAAGCGGGGGAACAGGCCTGATTATTACAGTAGACTGTGGCATCTCAAATGGAGAAGAAATAGCATTCGCAGGAAGCCTGAGCCTGAAAGTTGTGGTAACGGATCATCATCAGATACCTATTGGTTTTCAGACAAACTGCCCGGTAATAAATCCCCATCAAGGGGGCTGCCTTTTTCCATTCAAAGATCTTGCTGGAGTTGGGGTCGCATTTTTCCTGGCAGTTGCCATTCGGGCCAGCTTGCGTGAAAGAGGTTGGTTTACATCGAAGCCCGAGCCTGATTTGAAAGAGTATCTTGATCTGGTTGCCCTGGGGACCGTGGCAGATAGAGTGCCTCTCCTGGGGCAAAATCGCATTCTTGTGAATAGCGGGCTCGGCATTGTGGCAAGCACCCGGTGGCCAGGAATAAATGCTATGAAGGAGGTAGCCAATATCGGGACCTCAGAGATAACAGCGGATGATTTGGCCTTTAGACTCGCGCCTCGCCTGAATGCCCCAGGCAGAATGGGTGATCCTGAGATAGGACTTAAGATGCTCACTGTTAGAGATCCACACATGGCCAGGAATTTCGCATTGGAAGCGAACACTATGAATAACCAACGGCAGAATGTGGAAAAAGATATCTTTGAACAGATAGAAGGTTTGATCAAAACCACGGAAGGGTTTAATGGCCTCAAAACTCTGGTTTTTGCAGGGGAGGAGTGGCATAAAGGGGTTCTGGGTATCGTAGCGTCGAGGCTTGTGGACAAATACCACCGCCCCGCATTGGTCTTTAACATCCAGGATGGCACGGCAGTGGGATCCGGAAGAAGCATAGATAGTTTCAATCTGTATGTGGCCTTGGGCCAGCTCAGTCATCTCCTTGAGAGGTTCGGCGGGCACGCCCATGCAGCAGGGTTCACTTTAAAGGCGGAAAACCTTGATAACCTGAAAAGTGAACTTGAGGCCCTTGCCAATGACACATTCGGTGATGAGGATCTGGTCCCAACCATTGAGGTGGATGCCGAAATTACGCTCAATGACATAACCCATAAAATGATCCGTGAAATAAAGGCCTTATCCCCATTTGGAGAAGGAAACCCTGAACCTCTCTTTTGTGCGCGTTCATTGAAAGTTTTGGGCTCCCGGATTGTGGGAGATCGGCATCTTAAATTGAGGGTGAGACAGGAAGGAAAGAGCTTTGAGGCTATTGGTTTTGGTTTGGCTGAAAAATATCCCCTCGATGGGAAGACCATCAATATGGCCTTCAGCCCCGAGCTTAATAGTTGGAAAGGGTATGACAGGATTCAGCTTAAAGTTGTTGATCTTGAAAAGACTGATTAAATGTCACGGTATGAAATTTTTCAATAAGTCCATGTAATCGATACTGTATTGACAATTTTCTATTGATGTTTGATCCGCCGGTAACGGCGAGAAGCCCTTGATCCGTAAATAGTCAATAGTCAATAATCAATTCCCCGACTGATCTTTAAAGATCCCGGTTGCAAGGTCGATATCTTCCGGGCAGAACACGAAGAGGGATTTCTTCCCCTTGGGGATGGCTGACCCATATATATAGTTGATATTAATGCCTTCCTCCCCAAATTTCTTTGCCATTTCCGCCAGCATGCCTGGCTTATTATCGATCTCTAATGCAATAACGGGCATGATATCAAAGACATATTCCTCTTTTGACAAAAGATCAATTGCCTTGTCTGTGTGGTCTACCAGGAGCCGGATCAGGGCATAATCGGCCGAGTCTTTCTGCATGGAGCCATAGCTCGCGGCCGGCGCGATTCTCTTGAGAGATTTTCCTCGTGCCTTGAAAAGTCCCCGGACATATTCAGAGGCATCCTGAATGGTTAAGGCGTCTATATTGACACCTGCTTCTGACAGGGTAGTTGAGAGTTTCCCCAGTTCACCCGGGACGTTTTTAAGAAAAAGGGATATCTC
>JAKLQB010000034.1 GCA_022013615.1 Desulfobacterales bacterium
AAGGGGTTCGACCACAGTCTCTGGACTCATAGACATGCACACCCTGTCTTTAGGTCAAAAAAGCGATGGGCGGGGACTTTCACAACCTCGGCTGGTAAAAAAGACACCTAAATTTAAGCTCCAAGTGGCATTCCCTTTTCAAGGGAGTGATCACTAATTGACCTTCAGATACGAAGTTCCTGGGGGTAGAATCCCTTTTCATAAGAGATGACTGGAAATGGATTCCGAGGGAAAAACAGGAGGAACTTAGATGAAAGAATCGGATCTCAGAAAATGGCATCGTAGTTTGGGACTAATCCTGGCGCTGTTTATCATCCTTCAGGCAGCATGATCTTCTTTAAAATCAGGGTCCGCACCAGGAAAGGCGGTTCAAAATCTTCAGGTTGAAAAAAAAGCCATGATTGAGCATAATGAACTTTAAAGAGTAGTAGAAAATGGAACTTCTTGAAAATATCAAGGTGTGCGCAAAAACGGACTTCGGTCTTAACCGCAAAAATAATGAAGACAGTTATCTGATCGTTGACCATACAAAGAAAGGCTATGACACCTTGTCCCGTGGAATGATTTTCGCAGTTGCCGACGGGATGAGTGGACATACAGGGGGAGCAAAAGCAAGCCATATGGCATGTGAAGTATTGCTTGAGTATTATACGGAAAAAATCAGTGTTATTGAGGACCAAAGTTTAACTGAATCAATGCTCGGGCTTCTGGAGAAAGTTATTCGCAACACGCACAGGGAAATCCACCGATATGCCGAGGAGAATGATGGATATGAGCGTATGGGCACTACCCTTTCAGTGCTTGTTCTGGTAAGTGATGAGGCCCTGCTTGCCCATGTGGGAGACAGCAGGATCTATCGATTGCGCGATAATTACCTGGAACAGTTGACCGAGGATCACACCATGGCTCAACTTTCTGTGGAAATGGGGTATTTTGAGCAGGCAGAGGCCACTAATCATCCCTTACGTCATGTTCTGATGGAGGCGATTGGCCAAGAACTGGACGAGGTCCAGACCAGAATAGAAAAAGTCAGAGCAGGAGACATATTCTTGCTATGCAGCGATGGCCTTCACCATATGCTTTCAGATGATGAAATTAAAGAGATTCTTAGAGGCAATCCAGTTAATTATGGTGCTTGCGATCAATTAGTCCAAGAAGCCCTCGACAAGGGTGGGAAAGATAATGTAACCGTGATTGTGGTGCGGGTGTAAATATGAATTTAAAGACTTTAGATCATGAGTAACAACTCCGAAAACACTCTTCAAATAGGAACAGTAGTCAATAACAAATGGGTGATCCTCGAATTTATTACCAGGGGCGGAATGGGTGAGGTTTATCGCGCACATCAGATTAATTTGAATCGTGATGTTGCCATTAAGACTATATCTAAAGAATGGCTGGAATCTTTAGAAGACAACAAAGAAGAGATCGAAATTGGCCTTCAACGATTCCGCAACGAAGTTCAGGCCATGGCTCAAGTTCGTCACCCGAACATTCTGCAAATTTATGATTATGGCACTTTCTCGATCAAAAAGGGCGAGGAAGATTTATTGATGGAATACATTGCCATGGAATACATACCGGGCGGCACCCTGCGAACAACCATGTCTGAAGACGGGTTTTATCCTGAAGAGGATCTCACAAGCGACTGGCTGGTCAGTTATTTTTTGCCGGTACTCGACGGCGTTCAGGCCCTGCATGCATCCGGGCTCATCCACCGTGACCTGAAACCCGGGAATGTTCTCATAGACGGAAAAATCCCCAAGATTGCCGATTTCGGATTGGCTCGTTCCTACCAGTGGAGACCCGTGACCCAGTCTATAGATGTGAAGGGCACGCCCTCATATATGTCCCCTGAGCATTTTTGCGATCTCAGGAGGACAGACCATCGCGCTGATATTTATTCTCTGGGAAAAATTCTTTTCGAGGCGATTGACGGGAAAATGACTTCCAAAACGATCCCGTTCAAACAAGCAAGCCTGCCAAATCCCTATACCCCTTTCTTTAAAAAACTAGACCAGATTATTCAAGATGCAACCGTCGAGGACAGAAACGAAAGACTGGAATCAGTGGAGAAATTCCGAGATGCGATTCTTGAAGCTATCGGCGCTGTAAAATCAAAAAGGGCATCTGAGGTATCCACACGCACCGGGCATATTGCATTCCTTTACCATCCAAAATGGATCTGGAGCGGTATCGCTGTTGCCACCATTTCATTAATGCTTATGACATTGTGGCATCTTTTAGGTGAACCTGAAAAATCGAGTCTCCAAACGAAAGGAACGCCAAATACTATCCATGAGACCGGGCAACCCGAACTCACTATTACTTCAAGCGCCATTTTGCCACCTGCCGCCTCTCCCGAGTCGACCTTGATCTCAAAAGACGGCGTAAAATTACACTTGATTCCCGAGGGTGAAGCAATCCTGCCGGATAAATTTGGACCACGAGCTGGAAAATCGGTAAAAGTTGATGCTTTTTACATGGATGAGACTGAGGTGACCAATCATCAGTATGTGGAGTTCTTAAATAAGGCACTCCCTAAGATCTCCGTGAAAGGAGGCGTGGTCAATGGAAATGGTCATGTATGGATGCTGCTGGGAGAAGTAATAGCGGGTTACGAACCCATTATTTACAGGGACGGGAGGTTTTTCATTAAAGATCCAGGCTACCACTCTCATCCAGTGGTTCGCGTAACCCCATACGGGGCTGTCGCATATGCGCATTTTTATGGGAAACGGCTTCCCAATGAAGTGGAGTGGCTCCGTGCAATGGGGGGTGAAGATAAGGTGCCAGAGAGACCGTCTGGACTCTCACCCGAATCCTCAGGAACCGTGACGCACATGGAAATGATGCACGGTCAAACGTATCCACCATCTTATAGGGAGGTCCCATTGAAACTTCCTCTCCCTGTGGTTCAATTCAAGCCTAATGTATATGGTATTAGAGGACTTGGAGGGAACGTGAGTGAGTGGGGCCTAAGTTTAGGAATGGGGCCTTCTCCAAAAAAGGATGCACAATACGTAATTCTGCCAGGAGCCATCGCTCGTCAACCCTGGGAAGCCTTCGAGGAAGTAGGTTTTCGGACATCTCTAAGCATTCCAAAAAAAGGGAAGTAGGAAAAGAAAGACGATATGAAAAGATTTGTGGCTAACAGTTTTTTCTCAAAGCTTACAAATAAGCTCAAGAAAAGGAGGCCTAAAGAAAATGGGACATTCTGTTACAAAGCTGGTGATATTTATGATCGTAGCTTTAGGATTGGCAGGGATTACTGGAAGACCTTTAGAGGCTGCCAGCCACTTATGGGTGAATCCAGCCCTAAGTCAACTCATAGAAGAGGGACTTACCAATAACAAAGAGATCCAGAGCTTTGCAGCCAGGGTAGAAAGCCTGAAGGAAGAGATCCCTTTTGCCGGATCTCTGGAAGACCCGAGGCTGGGAATAGCCATTCTGAATCTGCCTACAGACACTTTTAGCTTTGACCAGGAGGCCATGACCCAAAAGCAGCTTTTTATTGCCCAAAAGGTCCCATGGTTTGGGAAGTTGAGTCTCAGGGAGCAGAGACAGACGCTTATAGCAAGCAGGCAACAAGCGTTATTGGAAGCAAAACGCTTTGAACTCGTTCGGAAGATCGCCACCTCTTACTATGAACTGGGATTCATAGCCAAGAGCCTGGAAATCAATGAGCGTCTAACCGACATGGTAAATCAATTGATTAGGGTAGCTGAGACCAGATACGCCTCTGGCCGTGGCCTCCAGCAGGACGTTCTCCAGGCACAGGTGGAACTGAGCAAGCTTTTGGATGAAAGAATCACGCTCGGAAAGAAGCGCCGCACCATTGAAGACCAGATCAATGAGCTGCTCAACAGAGAGAGTTTCATTGCGGTACCGCCCCCAAAAGATCTGCCGTACCCGGGACTAAGGCTGGAGATTGAGTCCCTGCAGGCCCAGAGTTTGAGAAAAAACCCGTTGCTGAGGGTCAGGCAGACCGAAGTGGATCAAGCCTCTGTGGAAATCGAGCTGGCCAAGAAGGACTACTGGCCAGACATGGACTTCAAACTGGCCTATGGCCAGCGGGAAGAAGACTTCACTGGACGGGACCTCCCCGATTTTGTCTCTGGCTCGGTGGTGATCAACGTTCCCCTTTGGCATAAGAAACGCCAGGACAGGAACCTTGCATCGAAACAGAAAAATTCCGAAGCAGCCGCACGTTTTTACCAGAACCTAGTGCAGTCCTTACCCCATCGGGTAGACGCGCTGGTGACTGAGATTCGTGAAACGCAAGAAAATTACCGGTTGTTTTCTGATGCCCTTATGCTTCAGGCCGAACAATGGGCCAGCTCCTCACTGTCAGCCTACGTGGTGGACAAGGTAGAATTCAATACCATGATCAATGCTCATATTCGCCTTCTTCGCTTTGAACTTCAAAAGGACCGCTATCTGTTTAATATCTATCAGAAACGCGCCGAGTTGGAGGAAATCCTGGGCGGCCCTTTAGAGCCTTAAGCTGACAGGGGGAATGACTACACTTTCAGAAAGAAGAGGGGATTTAGTTAAATCAGTCGGTAGCCTTTGTGTGAATTCAATCTCGCATCTGTGAGGAGGAGAATCATGAAACAATTCAAAATGATAACAGCGATATTCTTATTACTCAGTGTGTGGATGGCTTTCGGCCTTTGGCCAGAACATGAGGATGGACGTTCGTTCAGGCATAGCCCTTTAGCGAAGGATGCTATTGCCGCGGAAAAGGGCCTTAAAGCTGGTATGATCCATCCCGAGACCGGTAAGAAGATCAAATACTGGGCATCACCCATGGACCCGACCTACATCCGTGACGAACCCGGAAAGTCCCCCATGGGCATGGATCTGGTTCCCGTTTACGAGGAGGAGGGAGAGGAAAAGGAGGCCGCCTCGGTGATTCGCATCGACCCGGTGACCGTGCAAAACATGGGCGTGCGCCTGGCCCGCGTTCAGCGTAAGCCGCTTGTTAAAAACATCCGGACCTACGGTACCGTCACCTATGATGAAAGAAAGATATATACAGTAAATACCAAGTTCAACGGCTGGATTGAAAAGCTTTACGTTGATTTTGTCGGTGATAAGGTCAAGAAGGGACAGCCTCTCTTTGATATTTACAGCCCCGAACTCGTTACGGCTCAGCAAGAATACCTGCTCGCGCTCCAGCAGTGCGGCTCCCTATGCAAAAGCCCCTATCCTAGTATCCGTGAAGGCGCCAAACGCCTTATAGAGGCCTCTCGGACTCGGCTTCGTTATTGGGACTTAACTGATGAGCAGATCAATGCAATCGAGAGAACCGGGAAGATCCGCAAAACACTGACGATCTACTCGCCCGCTTCCGGCGTGGTGACTCAAAAGGATGCCTTTAAAGGGCACTACGTCAAGACCGGAGAGCACCAGTACGTAATTGCTGACCTGTCTAATATTTGGGTAGATGTAGATATTTATGAATATGAGCTACCCTGGGTTCGACAGGGCATGTCTGCTGAGATGGACCTCTCGTATATCCCTGGAAAACGATTTAAAGGAAAAGTGCTTTATGTTTACCCTTTTTTAGAAGAAAAGACCAGAACAGCTAAATTACGACTTGAATTTGAGAATCCTGTTTATCAACTCAAACCAGGCATGTATGCTAATGTCTATTTGAAATCAGTCATTGCCAAGAGCAGTCTGGTTATCCCCCAGGAGGCAGTGATTGACAGTGGCGTCCGGAAGGTGGTCTTCATCTATCTTGGTAAGGGAAAATTCCAGCCTCGTGATGTGAAAATAGGCGTTGAGGGCAACGAGAATGAATTCCAGGTGTTGAAAGGTCTCCATGAAGGGGAAGAGATTGTGGTATCGGCCCAGTTCATGCTGGATTCAGAAAGTCGTTTGAGAGAGGCCATTCAGAAGATGCTGGAGTTGCGCAAGCCGGCACCCGGCGGTCAATAAAACAGCGAAAGGAATCTGAAATGATCGAGAAAATCATCGAGCTTTCCATCAAGAACAAGTTCCTGGTGATCCTTGGGACCGTGTTTATCATTCTGGGCGGCCTCTATGCCATGTTGAAGATCCCCCTGGATGCTATCCCGGACCTCTCCGATGTCCAGGTCATCATTCTTACAGAATACCCCGGTCAGGCACCCCAGGTGGTGGAGGACCAGGTAACCTACCCCCTTACAACGGCTATGCTGTCTGTACCTTTTGCCAAGGTGGTGCGGGGCTACTCATTTTTCGGCTACTCTTTCGTTTACATCATCTTTGAAGACGGCACCGACATGTACTGGGCACGGAGCCGTGTACTGGAGTATCTGAATTTTGTTTCCGGCCGACTGCCTGAAGGAGTCAACCCCACATTGGGGCCGGATGCCACCGGTGTGGGTTGGGTTTACGAGTACATACTGGAAAGCGACCGGCACGACCTGGCTCAACTGCGCTCTATCCAGGACTGGTTTTTGCGTTTTGAACTCGCAAGTGTCCCCGGGGTTGCAGAGGTGGCCTCCATTGGTGGTTATGTTAAGCAGTACCAGGTGATTGTGGACCCCAACAAGTTAATTGCCTTTAATATTCCACTTCAAAAGATCAGGATGGCCATTCAACGCAGCAACAATGACGTGGGTGGCAGGCTGGTTGAGATGGGCGAAACCGAGTTTATGGTCCGGGGCCTGGGATACATCAAAGGCATAGAGGACCTCCAAAACATTCCTCTGGGAGCAGGTCAACACGGGACTCCCATTTTGCTCCGTAACGTGGCCACCATCAAGATTGGTCCGGAGCTCAGGCGTGGCCTTGCCGACTACAACGGTACCGGAGAAGCGGTAGGGGGCATCGTTGTGATGCGCTATGGAGAGAATGCCTTGGAGGTTATACAAAATGTCAAGAAAAGACTGGAGCAACTCAAGACAGGCCTGCCCAATGGGGTCCTCATCAAGAGCGTCTATGACCGCTCTTCTCTGATACTCAGGGCCGTTGACAACCTTAAGAAAACCCTCATAGAAGAAAGCCTGGTAGTAGCGATTGTGTGCGTCATCTTCCTGCTTCATCTGCGCAGTGCCCTGGTGATCATCTTCACCCTGCCGGTGGCCGTGCTCATTAGCTTCATTATCATGGAAAGGCAGGGAATCAACGCCAACATCATGAGTCTCGGGGGCATTGCCATTGCCGTGGGGGCAATGGTGGACGCGGCAATCGTCATGATCGAAAACGCGCACAAGCACATCGAGCAGGAAGGTGGGAAAAAGCCCCACTGGGAACTGATCCTGAATGCCGCTAAGGAGGTTGGGCCGGCCCTTTTCTTCTCCCTGCTGATTATCTCCATCAGTTTCCTGCCTGTATTCACCTTAGAGGCTCAAGAAGGGCGTCTCTTCAGCCCCCTGGCCTTTACCAAGACCTACGCCATGTTCGGCTCGGCGCTCCTTGCCATCACTATTGTACCGGTTCTTATGGGCTACCTGATCCGCGGAAAAATCCGGCCCGAAAGAAAAAATCCGGTGAACCGATTCCTGATCTGGATCTACCACCCAATCATCAAGCTGGTGCTCAAGGCCAAGATTCTGGTGGTGTTGCTGGCGGTTGTGGTCATGGCCTTGACCTTCATCCCATGGAAGCGGATCGGCTCCGAGTTCATGCCACCGCTTAATGAAGGAGATCTGCTCTATATGCCAACCACTCTTCCGGGTATCTCCATCACCAAGGCCAAGGAACTCCTGCAACAGACGGACCGTATTATCGCCTCTTTCCCCGAAGTCCACCACGTCTTTGGCAAGGTCGGCCGGGCGGAGACAGCCACTGACCCTGCCCCTCTGTCCATGATCGAGACTACCATCATGCTGAAACCCGAGTCTGAATGGAGGGAGGGAATGACCATCAAAAAGCTGGTCGATGAACTGGATAAGGCCATCCAGTTCCCGGGTTTGACCAATGCCTGGACCATGCCCATCAAGACCAGGACAGATATGCTTTCCACCGGGATTAAGACACCGGTGGGGATCAAGATTATGGGGGATGACCTGCAGATCTTAAGCGATCTGGGAGAGAAGGTGGAGGCAGTACTCAGGGATGTACCTGGAACGCTTAGTGTCTATTCGGAGCGGGTTACCGGCGGCAATTTTCTGGACTTTCATATTAAACGCTTAGAGGCCGCACGATATGGGCTTACAGTTGGAGATGTTCAAGACATTATCATGACCGCGGTTGGAGGAATGAATATCACCCAGACTGTTGAAGGCCTGGAGCGCTACCCGGTAAACCTGCGCTATGGCTCCGAACTCAGGGATACGCCGGAAAAATTGCGGCGCATCCTGGTTCCCACTCCAACGGGCGCCCAGGTGCCTATAACTCAATTAGCCGATATTCGTATCGTCAAGGGTCCGCCTGTCATCAAAAGCGAGAATGCACGGAACAATGCCTGGGTCTACGTAGACATTAGAGACATTGACGTGGGGACCTATGTGAAAAAGGCGCGGAAGGTGGTAGGGGAGAAAATCAAATTGCCGCCTGGCTACAGCATGGTATGGAGCGGGCAGTACGAATACATGGTGAGGGCGCAGAAGCGTCTTATGATCGTTGTGCCGCTGACCCTGATCATCATCTTCCTGTTACTCTACTTCAACTTCAGGAACATTGGCGAGAGCCTCATTGTCATGCTGAGTGTACCCTTTTCTCTCACCGGTGGTCTGTGGCTTATGTATCTTCTGGGCTATGACATGAGTGTGGCCGTAGGAGTGGGGTTCATTGCCTTAGCCGGGGTTGCTGCTGAGACTGGGGTAGTGATGCTGGTTTACCTGGACCTTTCATACCGGAAGTTTAAAGGTCAGCATGGAGAGAGATTCAATCGCAGCCATTTATACGAGTCTATAGAGCAAGGCACGGCGCTGCGGCTGCGGCCTATAATGATGACCGTCATTACCACTACGGCGGGGCTCATGCCCATCATGTGGAGCCACGGCACCGGCTCTCAGGTCATGAAGCGCATAGCTGCCCCCATGGTGGGGGGCATGGTAAGCGCCACCATACTCACTCTGATTGTGGTGCCTGCAATCTACGGGCTATGGAAGGGATGGCGGTTGAAAAACTAAATTGCGTATGGGAACTTCATCATGATCAAAACCCTAAAACAACGTCTGGCTCTCTTTTTAATACTTCCCGTTGCATTTTTTCTTTTTCTTACCGGTTTTTTTGGTTTTCTCTATGCAAGGGGAATTATGCTGGATGAGTGGCGAGAAGCCGCGATCCTTAAAATGCAGCGTGCTGCTCACCATATAGATATGAGACTAAACCGACCGGTTGAGTGGATTAATATGTTCCATAAAACGAGCGGCTACAGAGGAGATTTTGCGATCCAGGAATGGCTGATTAATCAGTTAAAAGAACTGGAAGGGATCACAAAAGTCAATCTGGAGTGGTTTGAAGATAGGTTAGAACATGTGCCCATGATGAATTATGGACCCCGCATGTCCGGAAGAGGAATGATGGGCTTTCACCGGACGAGAATATCAGAAATAACACCCCCACATTACAATACTCAGACAGGAGAGGAAACAGTTACGCTGATTTCAGATCTTAAGGATGAATCAGACAGATTGGTTGGCAGGCTGGAAGTTTCGCTCCGTTTTGATTACCTCATGCAGGATATTGTAAAGTTAGGTTGGTGGCAAAGTGAGTTGGCCTGTCTGGTGGATCAATCAGGTCGGTATATAGCTCATACTAAAGCGATGGAAGGTCGTACCCAACTTGGAGAAACGAACGACCCCGTTGAACTGGCGGTCCTGGAAAATATGAAAGAAAAGCCATTTGGAACCTATCTTGGCCCTGGGCATCCTCCGGATTTAGTGAGCGGCTTTTACAGGATTAAACAGGCCCCATGGGTTATTGTAATGTTTGCTCCAGGTGAAAAGATTTTTGCTTCTATTGTTAAATTTCGCTTCTATTACGCTATAGCCGGGACAATCTCTATTTTTTTTATCTTATTGATTATTAGATTTGTTGCAGGAAAAATGGCCCGCTCGATAAAGGAAATTTCTCAGGCTGCGGAACAGATCGCAGGGGGCAATTACATTGATCCACTTTCTGCAAAAGGCAGGGATGAAATTGCTCAATTGACACACAGCTTCAACACCATGGTTGAAGGCTTGAAAGAAAGGGATTTTATTAGTAATACCTTCGGACGGTACGTGGACCAGGAGATTGCCAGGGAATTGATGCGCCGTCCGGAAGCAAGCCGTCTGGGTGGGGAAAAGCGCAAGGTTGCCATTTTAATGTCTGATATTCGGGGTTTTACGCCTCTGTCGGAATCCCTGAGCCCAGAGGTGACAATAAGCATCTTAAATAACTATTTTTCCCACATCATAGAAATCGCCCAAAAACATCACGGGATAATTGTGGATTTTTTTGGCGATAGTATGCTTGTCTTTTTTGATCCTCTCGAAGGTCCTGTTGAGCCTGTGATATATCGGGCCGTATGCTGCGCTCTTGAAATGCAGGGAAGTATGGAGCAATTCAATGGGGAGATGGGGGCAAAGGGGCTTCCTGAACTTAAGATGGGTATTGGTGTAAACACCGGCGAAGTGGTAGTGGGAAATATTGGCTCTGAATCCAGGGCCAAGTATGGGATTGTGGGCTCAGCCGTAAACATCACCCAGCGCATTCAATCCGCAGCCAAAGGGGACGAGGTGGTTATATCCGATTCTGTTTATCGTTATATTGATAAGGACACCATAATCAAAAAATCTTTTGAGGTTCCATTAAAGGGTTTACAAGGAGAGACCAAGCTGCACGTGGTCAAGGAGATTAAATGCCAGCCCACCTTATAGGCTTGCTTTCAGTTTTAGAAAGGGAGGCTTAGTACAGACCTCGTTAAGTGGTTAAGAAGTTGAGTGGTTAAGTAGTTGTTCTCGTTTGTTTTTGTACAGTTTGCATGAAAATTGGACACTCGTAGAATTCAGGAATTCAGGAATTCAGGAATTGAAATATGAATCTTTTCCTTATCTTAATCCCTCAATCCCTAAATTCACAATTCCTCAATTTGGCTCCATATAGCCATTATGATGAGGATGGTGTCCAAAAATCGGACCTAGTTCTTAGATCAAATAACGAGGTCTG
>JAKLQB010000389.1 GCA_022013615.1 Desulfobacterales bacterium
GGAGTGATGGAGTGATGGAGCACTGGAGTGATGGGCCTAAAAGGACTTTTTGAAATTTCAAAACTATTGTTTCAATACTCCCCCGGAAAAAACCGCGATCTTCGACCAGCATCGAGCATCCAGAAACCAGCATCTATAGGCTTTAAGCAGTATCTTTGATAAATACACACAAACTCGTCGGTTTTAGGCAGAGCTTCGCTAGATTCAGGTCATCAGAGCATCTGGTATGGATCTACATCCAGGATAAGATGAACACCGATTGGTTTAAGGTCCTTTCTTGCAGATTTTTCGATTCTGCCCAAAAGATGATGCAAAAGCGAAGAGCTTTCACTTTTCAGCAGGATTTGCCACCGGAATTTTCCTTTTATTTTTGAAATCGGAGCCTCCACGGGCCCCAACACCAGGATCTCCTTTCCCCGCTTGGGCCACTTAGCCAAAATGTCCCTAATCCCCAGGCTCAGACGTTGAGAGGCATCTGCCGTTTTTCCCTTGCTGTTCCCAAGAAGCCTCAGGCATGCCAGGTGCGAAAAAGGAGGGTAGCGCAGTAGCTTTCTCAGGTCATTTTCCTTTTCAAAAAATGATTGGTAGTCGTGCGCAGTGGCCGTGATCAAGGCGTAGTGATCCGGATTAAAGGTCTGGATAATCACCCGGCCTCTTTGACTTCCACGTCCTGACCTGCCTGCAACCTGTGAGAGGATCTGGAAGGTTCGCTCCCCGGCCCTGAAGTCAGGAAACCCAAGAGAAAGGTCAGCCGCAATTACACCCACCAATGTCACCTTTGGAAAATCATAGCCCTTTGTAATCATCTGGGTGCCAACGAGAATGTCTGTTTTATAATCGCTGAATTTCCTCAATATTTGTAAGGCCTGCCCCTTCTTGCGGGTACTGTCAGTGTCCAGTCTCGCAATCCGCGCGGTCGGGAAAAGCTCTGTGAGGGTTTGCTCCAGTTTCTCAGTGCCGAATCCGTATGATTTAAGCTCCCCGCGCCCGCATGAGGGACATTTTATTTGTGTCCCAGAATAAAAGCCGCAATAATGGCACTTCAGTTGGTGTCCCATTAGATGATAGGTAAGTGCCACATCGCAGTTGGGACAACGAATGGGTTTACCGCAGGAACGGCATAAAAACAAACTATGAAAGCCCCTTCGATTCAAAAAAAGGATGGTCTGATTCCCCGCCCTCAGGTTTTGATCAAGGGCTTCTCTAAGCTTGGGGCTCAAAATCTCATTCCCGGGTTGCTTACCCTTGTCCTCCAGAGTCTTCATATCCACAATTTCAACATCAGGTGGAGGCCGTTTTTCAATCCTGTCAGGCATCGAAAGCAGATGATACCTGCCGTTGATGGTGTTATAATTGGACTGGACAGAGGGTGTTCCAGAACCCAGTGTCACCATTGCCTTTTCTAACTTAGCTCTCACAACAGCAGCATCTCGTGCCTGGTACCGTGGACTGTTTTCCTGTTTATAGGCTGAATCATGCTCTTCATCCACGATGATCAGGCCTAATTCAGGTAGTGGGGCAAACAGGGCGGAACGGGCGCCGATGACAAGGTCCACATCGCCTCTCGCCATGCGCATCCACTCATCATACCTTTCACCTTCGCTGAGTCCACTGTGGTAAATGCCAATCCGGTTGCCCAGCCGCGTCCTGAAAAGGCCCTCCATAAAGACACAAAGGGCTATTTCCGGCACCATCAATATCACCTGCCGGCCCGAGCGAATCGCATGTCTGGCTGCCCGATAGTAGACTTCTGTCTTGCCGCTGCCGGTCACCCCATGAAGCAGACAGGCCGAAAAGGCCTTTCTGTCAAGACATTTTTTAATATGATTGACGGCCTGGGTTTGCTGTTCAAAAAGTTTGACTGGTGCAAGAGATGGAAACACAATTTCTCCAGCCGGATTTCGATAAACAGTCCCTGTATACTCTTCCAATATACCTTTTTTGACCCATTTTTTTTCAAGATATGAGGCATTGGTGAATTTGGCTGTGAGTTCACTCAATAACGTATCATCTGAGCTGAAGACTGTTTCCATAAATACAAGTTCATTTTTGGCCTCAAATGGACCACTTTTAGTGAGAACGGACTTAAGACGGACGTTCTTCATTGGCCGCACAAACTTTCGCATAAGAGGAGCTGCCCGTCTCTTTCTTGTCCGCTCCCGGATTATTATCCATCCTTTTTTTTGAAGAACATAGAATTCTTGAAGGGGCCCGGGAAGCCTTTTTCCCGGATGATCCTTTATCCGGGAAAGGAGCCTTTTTTCTTCAGAGAGAGGAGGCAGGACGGCCATGGCGCTCAGGCCTTCCTCTGTCAGCAGAGCTGTTTTATAGGGATCAGTGTTAAGGCCCCCTGGTAAGGCCGATTGAATGAGCTGGCCGATGGGATGCATATAATAATCGGCCATCCATTCAAAAAAGGGGACCTGTTGCTTGTGGAAGAGCGGTTCCGGGTCAAGGACGTTTAATATTTCCTTGAGGTTTTGGTTGTTTTTCTTGGGTACTTTTCCCAGGATATAGCCGGTGATCTTCCGGTTATTGAAAGGCACCAGAACCCGGCAGCCCACCTGAACTCTGGGCGCCAGGTGTTCAGGCACTGCATAGGAAAAAGTCCCCTGGGTGGGAACTGTAACAGCTATTCTGAGGCAGGATAAGTTTTCATCAATCTTCAATTGCTTAATTCCCGCTCATGGAGGAATTTGCAGGCTGGTACTTCTCTTTTAAAAGGTCAATGATCTCTCTGAGGCGGTCCTCATCAGGGGGTTTTTTGTGTTCTTCGCGGCGCTCAAAAAGAGAAGAATCGACAGGTATATTGGCCTGAAGATCAGTGACAAAATAACGCTCCTCCAGGTCTTCTCCAGCAAATATGGCAATCTCATATGGATACCATCCCTCCGCCACCTTCCTGTAATCATCAAACCGTACGGTCACCGTCTTCTCCCCTGAATCTCCCCACAGCCTGTAATTTAGGAGCAAAGGAAGAAACCTTTCCTTTTCAATCAAAAGCTTCGGCTTCCCGGCATCTTCATCTCCCACCCGGTAAGCAATGACTCCATCAAAACGAGTTAAGGCAACGGAGTTAAGGTTGATGCCCATTTCTGACAAGAGCGCCATGATCGTATTTTTGTCGCCGGCCATGAAGATTTGACGGAAGGCCATATCAGTGCCCGGTCGCTTAGCCATGAGCTCATTTGCAACGGAGTCCCAACCATCTGACTGCTCCATTATTTCTGAATGGTGGAAACCGGGGGACTTCAACCATATCTTCTCCTCCAGGACCATTTGCACCTCCAGATCCTCCGGGGTTATGAGATGAGTGGATTGGGTGATGACCAGGGTCTTGAATTTGGAGCAGTTACGTGTCATTAAATCCACAAGCTGCTCTGCCGGCATAACGTATGCCCGGGTTTTACCCGTCATCAGGCAAATTAGCATCGCAATGAACAAAAAGGATACTATATGCTTGAGTTCTTTTTTAGGTTTCGACTCTGTTTTCAAAGATTGACCTCTACTCATGTTCTGGGTTCACGGTTCTGGGTTCACTGTCTTTATTCAAATGGCTTAACATTACATCCCGCACTTTTTCCATCAACTGTGTGACATTTGCTTTATCATAACCTTTTACTGAAATTGGCTTCCCTATATGCATGCTGAAAGAGCCTTTGTTTACTTTTAGGCTGCCCTTGGGAACAATGCGGTAGCTATCGCAAATAGTTATTGGTACGATATCGCAGCCCGATCTAAGGGCCAGGTTGAAACCACCCTTTTTGTATGGCTGAAGCCTGCCATCAATACTCCGGGTGCCCTCAGGGAAAATGAGCACGGACGCACCGCTTTTTATTTTTTCTGCTGCCTCCTTTATACTTTGAACTGCCTTTCTTGGATCTTTTCTTTCTATGCCGATGTACCTGGCTCTCCGCATGGCAATACCGAGAAAAGGAATCCTCATCAGTTCCTGCTTCAAGATAAACTTGAAATTCACCGGAAGGCAGGCCAGCAAGGCAAAGATATCGAAATAGCTTTGATGATTTGTCATATAAATGCGTGGGAGCCGGGGATCGACGTTTTCCTGCCCTTTAGCTCGCACCTTGATTCCGCTTACCCAAAGGATGGTCCTGGCCCACGGGCGAGCCACATAATAATGTATGAGACGGCCATTATTGTCAAAAAACCCCAGCACAACGGCCCAGATACAGAAAATTATTGTATGGATTGCAAGAAAGCCGTTTAAACAAATGAATCGAATCATGTTATTAAGAATATCTCGTAAAAGCTCAGCCGTCTATTTGTTTTACAATATTAATCCCGCTTTCAGCGGGAAACCCTCGTATGTGACTCCGCAAGGACA
>JAKLQB010000390.1 GCA_022013615.1 Desulfobacterales bacterium
CAGACCTCGTTAAGTGGTTAAGAAGTTGAGTGGTTAAGTAGTTGTTCTCGTTTGTTTTTGTACAGTTTGCATGAAAATTGGACACTCGTAGAATTCAGGAATTTAGGAATTTAGGAATTGAAATATGAATCTTTTCCTTATCTTAATCCCTCAATCCCTAAATTCACAATTCCTCAATTTGGCTCCATATAGCCATTATGATGAGGATGGTGGCCAAAAATCGCACCTAGTTCTTAGATCAAATAACGAGGTCTGTAAGTAAAGTTATATCAACATTTTCGACCCCCTTTATCATAACGATCTCATAGACATATTCTCGGGATACGGTAATAGATCGGGGGTTTGCCCCATACGTTATCAAAAAAGGAGGTATCCTATGTGGGAATATACAGACAAAGTGAAGGAACATTTCCTCAAACCCCGTAATGCCGGGGAAGTGGAAGACGCGAATGCCGTTGGTGAGGTGGGCTCCATGGCATGCGGCGATGCCCTCAAACTCAGTTTAAGAGTGGATGAAAACGGTAAGGTCGCGGACGCCAAATTCAAGACTTTTGGTTGTGCGAGCGCCATTGCTTCCGCATCTGCCCTCACGGAGATGCTCAAGGGGAAGACCGTGGAGGAGGCAGAGAAGATCACCAATCAGGATATCGCTGACTTTTTAGGGGGTCTTCCAAAGGAAAAGATGCACTGTTCCGTGCTTGGGCGCCAGGCCCTCGAACAGGCCCTTGCCCATTACAAGGGTGAACACGTAAAGGAAAAGGAAGGCGAGATCGTCTGTGAATGTTTCGGCGTGACCGACCTGGAAATCGAGAGGGCGATAAGGGAAAATGACCTCTCCACGGTTGAGGAAGTCACGAACTACACCAAGGCCGGGGGCGGCTGCGAGAACTGCCATGACACCATCCGGGAAATCATTACCATGGTTAGAGCAGAAGAGAAGCCCGTGGCCAAACCCAAATTGACTAACATCCAGAAAATCAGGATGATCGAGGAGACCATTGAAGGAGAAATCAGGCCGTCCTTGAAGCATGACGGCGGGGATGTCGAGCTCATCGATGTGATAGGGAACCGCGTTTTGGTCGCGAAACGGGGAACCTGTGCCGTCTGTCAGGCCTCCGAGCAGACTTTTAAAAACCTCGTGGAATCCAAGCTCCAGGAGCTGGTCTCGCCCGAGCTGGTCGTTGAGGAGGTGCCACAATGACAACCATCTATCTTGACAACAATGCCACAACCCAGGTGGCGCCGGAAGTGCTGGAAGCTATGCTGCCCTACTACCACGATCTTTACGGAAACCCCTCCAGTGCCTATAGCTTTGGCGGCCAGGTGGGCCGCAAGATTCAGAAGGCCCGTGAGCAGGTGGCAACCCTCATTGGGGCCATGCCTGAAGAAATCATTTTCACGAGCTGCGGGTCGGAAAGCGACAACACGGCCATAAGGTCCGCTCTGTCCACCGAGACCGGGAAGGCCCATATTGTCACGAGCCGGGTTGAACATCCTGCCGTCAAGGTCCTCTGTACCCACCTGTCTAATAAGGGATATCGGGTGACCGAAATCCCCGTCAACAGGGAAGGGCAACTGGACATGGATCGTTACAAAGAGAGCCTCACACGTGATACGGCCATTGTCAGCCTTATGTGGGCCAACAACGAAACGGGGGTCATCTTTCCGGTGGAGGAGGCCGCGCAAACGGCCCGGGACAGGGGCATTGTCTTTCATACGGATGCGGTCCAGGCAGCGGGAAAGATACCCATTGATATGAAGAACAGCACCATCGATATGCTCTCGTTGTCGGGCCACAAGCTCCATGCGCCCAAAGGGACAGGGGTCCTCTATGTGCGTAAGGGAACCAGGTTCTCTCCCTTCCTTATCGGAGGGCACCAGGAAAAGGGGCGAAGAGGAGGCACTGAAAACACAGCGAGCATTATTGGGCTTGGGAAGGCCTGTGGCCTGGCGGCCCGGAATATGGAGGAAGAGAATACCAGGGTAAAGCAGTTACGAGATAAACTGGAAAAGGAAATCCTGGACCGTATTCCCAATAGCCGACTCAACGGGGAGCCTTTAAATCGCCTTCCCAATACCAGCAACATAAGCTTTGAATTTGTGGAAGGGGAAGCCATCCTCCTTTTGATGGATGAATTCGGCATCTGTGCCTCCTCCGGGTCAGCCTGCACATCCGGGTCCCTGCAGCCTTCCCACGTCCTCCGTGCCATGGGAGTGCCATTCACCATGGCTCACGGCTCCATAAGATTCAGCATGAGCATTTTCAACACCGAGGAAGAGATCGATTTTGTTATTGATAAGATTCCCTCCATCATTGAGAAATTGAGGAACCTGTCTCCCTACTGGAAACCGGATGAGCAGGTCTGTGCGACGGGCGCCTGAAGGATTCGCGCCAAAAGGGAATGGTATTTGCCATGGATGCCTCATACAAAGAGGATCAGTGTAAAATCGAGGTCACAACCACAGAGCGATTTCGCGAAGAGATTCCGGCCATTGTGGATAAACTTGTTCTTACCTGCGACAGTGAAGACTGTTTTGATCATGTGGGCCCGGAACCCATCTCCTCAAAAAATTCGATCATAGACCTAATCGAACAGGCAAGAAGTATCCTTTATCCGGGTTACTTTATCCGATCAAGAGTGGATGAGGTGAATCTCAGCTATTATTTCGGCCAGGAAATGACCGCATTTTTTGAAGCCTTTTCCGAACAGATCACCCTCGCAATCAGACATGATTGTCTCCGCTATAATCAACCCTGTACCCATTGCGAAGAACGGGGCATGGAATCTGCAATCGATTTTATGCGTGAAATGCCTCTGTTGCGGGCCATGCTCGCCAAAGATATCCGGGCAACCTATGAAGGCGACCCGGCGGCTAAGAGCTATGACGAGATTATATTCAGCTATCCTGGTCTTTATGCCGTCACGGTCTACCGCATGGCTCACCAGCTTCATCATCAGGGCATCCCCTTGATCCCGCGTATTATGACGGAACATGCTCACAGCCTGACCGGGATCGACATCCATCCGGCAGCCCACATCGGAGAGAGCTTCTTTATAGATCATGGAACCGGCGTGGTGGTGGGTGAGACGACAGAGATTGGAAACCGCGTAAGACTCTATCAG
>JAKLQB010000391.1 GCA_022013615.1 Desulfobacterales bacterium
CTCGACCTTTTATCACGCTGTTATGCCGGCCCTGGCCAATGCCCGTTACAACGGGTCAAATTTCCTGCTCCTGCTTCTGGACAACAGCGCGACAGCCATGACCGGCTTTCAGCCCCACCCTGGGACAGGCCGAACAGCCACAGGGGATAAGGCTCCTGTCCTGGATCTTAGAGCTATCTGCGAGGCCCTGGGAGCGAGTGTGGAAGTGGCCGACCCATTTGACATGAAGGCAACAACTGAGACCATCCTGAGACTCCTTCAGGATGAGGAGGGCGTGAAGGTCCTGATCCTGAGACAGGTGTGCGCCTTAGTTCGCAGTCGGCACCAACAAAGGCTTTATCACATGTATATCGACCCGGAGCTCTGCCTGGGTGGGAATTGCGGCTGCAACCGCTTGTGCACTCGCGTTTTCAAGTGCCCGGGGTTAGTTTGGGATAAGGGTACAGGAAAGGCCCGTATTGACGAGGCTATCTGCACCGGATGCGGAGTCTGTGCTGAGATTTGCCCTGCGTCTGCGATCCGGAAGGAGGCCGCTTAGATGTCGTTTGAAAAAGACCCTTTCAACGTTATTATCGGTGGCGTCGGCGGCCAGGGAAACGTACTTGCCTCTCAGATAATTGGGCACATACTCGTCTCACAGGGATACGTTGTCACTATCGGAGAGACATACGGCGCTTCCCAGCGAGGGGGTGCGGTGATGAGCCACCTCCGTATATCGGCCAGGGACCAGTTTTCCCCCCTGGTCCCTGAAGGGCAGTGTCACCTGCTGGTGGCTCTGGAACCGGTTGAAGCACTCAGGATACTGGGCCACTATGGCAACCCCGAAGTAATGACTCTTCTCAACACCCGGCCCATCCATCCCCTGGATGTAATTTCAGGCGATGTGACCTACCCGGAGGTGTGCATAGTAGTGAACAAAATACAGGAGCTGAGCCGTCGGGTCTGGACACTCAACGCCACTGAAATCGCATTGGAGATGGGTGATCCCATCTTTTCCAACATGGTAATGCTGGGAGCTCTATCCAGCATTGAGGTAATACCCATAGATCGTCTGGCGTTTGAGGCGACGATTGAAGAGTTGCTTCCTCCAGCTAAGCTGGCTGAAAACATGGAGGCCTTTGACAAAGGAAGAGTGGTATTAAAAAGACACTAAAAATACTTGCTCGTCTTCTCACCTTTCCCAAGCATAGCCCGGGCAACAAGTAAGACCTGGTTCCGGTCTTCCATATTAAGGGCCTGCTCCAGTCCTCCTGCATCCAGATTCATGTTAATAGCCTCTTTGGTCAGCCTTAGGCCCATGGGATTCTTGGTGTTCATTGTTGAGGCCAAATCCAGGGCCGTTTCCATGAGTTTATCACGTTCCACTATTCTGCTCACAAGACCCAGTGCCATGGCTTCCTCTGCCGACATAAAATTCCCGGTGAGCATAAACTCATAGGCCCTGCCCGCCCCCATAAGACGCGGCAGAAAATAACTGCACGCCATGTCAGCACCACCAAGCCCGATATTGATGTAGGCGGCAGAGAAGCGGGCATCCAGGGTGATCACCCTAACATCAGATGCAAGGGCAAAACTGAACCCGAGACCTGCTGCTGCTCCATGCACCGCGCAAATAATAGGTTGCGGTGCCTGCCTCATGGCCAGACTAAGCCTGGCAAGTCGGGCCTGAAACCTGTAAAACTGGTCCGTATTCATATCCGGGGCCATTTTCACGTTCTCTTTCATGTCCAGCCCTGCACAGAAGCCCTTCTCCCCATTCCCCTTCAAGATAATGACATGCGTATCCAGGTCATACAATCGCTCTTTCCAGAAGGCCTCCAGTTCCTCCATCATCTGGTGGCTTACTGAATTGTATCTGCGTGGGCGATTGAGGGACAATATACCGATGCCCTCGTCTTTAGACTCGTATTCAATGGTTTCGTAATTCATGAATCCTCCCTTTGAAACATGCGTAATAGTTCAGTGCGGAGACGCTGAAGACACTGAGTTCAGTCGCTCATGAAAGTCACCGCCCGGATCTCTTCCCCGTAACACGTCATCCTCGGTTTTGAACAGGTCTCCATATCCCCTCCTGGTACCAGAGCCTTGAAAAATCTTGATCCAGAGTAAGGGGTACTTTTACCAGTGCATTTACATCGATTTCACTTACCTGATCGTACATAGGGTCCCATGGAAGCACAATCATAGTTTCTTGGGACGATCGTATCAAAAGGGGAAGGCGCGTCTCTCCCCATTGCCGATTTTCAAGTTCCTTTTCCAGGGTCTTCATATCATGGTACTGTAGAAGCTCATGCAGCGTAACAAGGGTCGGAGGACTTAAAGGGATGCCCCCTTGAAGATTGGCGCCGAGTCCCTTCTCCGGGTTAATCCAGATCCCGTTCGTGGTCTCCCGGGTGTCCGGTATGCATTGCTGCCCTGAGGGCATTATGGTCAGAAAGAATCGAGTGTCATATCGTCGGGATCTTGCTTCGGGTGTGATCCAATGCGACCATGGTGCAAGCAGAGAGAACGCCAAGGTCCATCCATCGGAAACCACCCAATCCCTGAGCCAGCCTTTGGGCAAGGTCGCAGCTTCTCGCCTGTGGCAGACCTTCTCCAGGTCATCCCAGGTTTGTTCGCTTCGATGGGCCAAAAAGACCCCTGCCTCTTCAAAGGTTTCGCGAACGGCCGCAACCCCGTGGGCCAGTGCCTCATCAACAGTCAAGCCACCACCAAGACGACGGGAAATTGACTTGCTATCCATATCCACATGTGCCTTCCAAAACCCAGGCGCACAGTCTTCTGGATCCACCGTGCCCCCGGGAAATACGTAATTCCCAGGCATAAAGCCACTGCGAGAACTCCTCCTGAGGAGATAGACCTGTAGTTCACCATTGTGGTGACGTGTGAATATAACAGTAGAGGCCGGTCTGGGGGTTTTTGGCTGCCTTGGTTTGTCACGGGCTGATTGTAGTTCCATAGCCGTTTAGCTTTTCTTTTCCTTCAGCAAGCCTTTAAGCCCGGCAAAGGGATTATGGCTGAGCGCCTCTCTCTGCTCACTACCGACTTCTATCCCACCACCCTCAAGATGATCAAGGTAGCGGCGGTGCTCATTTTCATGACAATAGATACACAGATTTTCCCAGTTTCTGCCGTCTAATGGGTTGTTATCATGGTTGTGGTCCTTGTGGTGCACAGTCAAAAGGTGCAAGTTTTTGTTGGTGAACTCTCGACCACAACGGGCACATATCCAGGGATGGATTTTCAGGGACTGCTCCCGGTAGCCCTGTTCATGCTCGGCCTGAGCCTGACGGGCCTCAGCGACAACGCGTTTAACTTCGTCTTTATCGATCTTACCACCTGCTGGCTTACGCGGTCCGTAACTCTTAACCGGCATTAGCGAGTCCTCCAATCCTGATGGCCCGTATCATATATGCCTGAGTCCAAATGCAGGCTCAGGGCTTTTCTTTCCGAAAGATTGCTTTTAGATACATTCAGAATATGATAAATAAGTCGGTATATCAATGGAAATGGTGATTTATCAGCAATTCTAATTATGGCTTTCATCTGGCAGGGCCGTGGGGTCTCTTTTTAAAGACCGCAAGACAATTCTTCCACAGCTTGTCGAACGCCCCCGTGGCTTTGAATAAAGGCTCCGAGCAGGCAGAGAAGGCGTCAGTTGCAACGGAGCCTCTCCTTTGGGGCTGTCCTATAACGAATTTCAAGGCTACGCTGCCGTTCAATAGAATGAGGCAGGTTTTTGCGGCCTTTAAAAAGAGACCCCACGGTCCTGCATCAGCAAGGCCTAATGGTCATAATGAGAATTGCCGGGGATTTATGGAACAAAAGGATTATTATCAGATTTTGGGTGTGGAAAGCAATACAACCCAGCAAAAAATCAAGACGGCCTACAGAAAACTGGCCCTTGAATATCATCCGGATAGAAATAAAGATAACCCGGCTGCGACTGATCGAATGAAAGAAATAAACGAATCCTATTCTGTACTTTCCGACCCCGAAAAAAGGAAGCAATATGACACATTCAGGCAAACATACGGATCTTCTGCTTACGGTCATTTTAGACAAAATTGGTCTGACCAGGATATATTTCGAGGTTCTGATATCCATCAGATTTTTGAAGAGATAAGCAGGGCCTTCGGCCTCAG
This sequence comes from Desulfobacterales bacterium, assembly GCA_022013615.1. The sequence goes on from JAKLQB010000391.1 coordinate 4,146, forward strand.
GAATTTTGACGAAATCTTCAAGGACTTTTATGGCCCAGGGTACCGAACCTTTGAATTTCGACGACCCGGAGCTTTTGGAAAAGTCTTTTTCACTTCCTCTACGGGAGGAGATGCTTATACTCCAAAATTCCCATTAGGTGGAAATCTGGGCAAATTGATCAGATACGGTTTGAAAAAAAAGTGGGGAATAGAGTGGCCGGAGAAGGGAAAGGACCGCCATGACACTATTACAATTTCTCCAGAGCGGGCTCAGAGGGGAGGCAAGATAAGGTATCTCTACCAAAAACAGTCC
>JAKLQB010000392.1 GCA_022013615.1 Desulfobacterales bacterium
TCATCAAACGTGATGTATTTCAATTCGGCTGCGCAACAGATATTAGTTGTTGTAACCCCTGAACCGACATCTATGACTGATGCCTATGCGCTGATGAAGGTCATGTCCCTCAAATACTCAAAAAAGAATTTTAAATTACTGGTTAATTTAGCCGCTAATTCCCGTGAAGCCTATGAGATTTTCAGACAATTGACCTTGGTTTCTTCCCGATTTCTGGACATAACCATCGACTATCTTGGCCATGTGCTGGTTGATGATAAATTAACCAAGTCTGTGAAGAGACAAAGGCTCCTATGTGATTTATATCCTGAAAGCGCGGCCAGCAAATGCTTTTTCACGTTAGCCGAACAGATTTGTAAACTACCACTCCCCAATTCACTAAAGGGCAAGAGCACCTTTTTTTGGGATAAACTCCTTGAAAACAGCTTCGAGCAGTAAAAAGCATGGGCATATGCGGAATAGTCAAATTAAACTGAATTTATATGGCACTGGCACAAAGACAAATAGGAACACTTAAGAGGGGGGCTTCTTTTTCAAGAGATGAGTTAATCACTGAGCACCTCCCTTATGTGAAGCGAATCGTTCAAAGGATTGCGGTACATCTCCCTGCTAATGTTGAAACCGATGATCTATTAAATGCAGGTGTCATTGGCTTAATCCAGGCAGCAGAGAGATATGACCCCACGATGGACAATAAATTCATTACTTATGCAGTATTCAGGATCAAAGGTGCTGTTCTGAGTGAGTTACGGTCCAGGGACTTCCTTTCAAAATCAAACAGAAGAAAAGCCAGGGAGATAGAAAACACTTATCTAAGCCTGGAGCAAAAATTAAGTAGGCAGGCAAAAGACGAAGAGGTAGCAGAAGACCTGGGCCTAAGTCTCGATGAATTCTACCGAATAAGAAAAATTTCAAGCATTTCCTTTATTAGCTTTGAGGAAATCGGGTACACCTCAAAAGAAAACCAGAAAAGCCTCATGCGCTATTTGATCAATAACGATACTGAGGCTGCCCTAACACTAACAAGGCTAAACGAAATAGAAAAGGCCACTGCAGAGGCCATCGGCGCATTGTCAGAAAAGGAGCGGAAGGTCATTTCTCTGTATTACTGGGAAGAGTTCACAATGAAAGAGATTGGAAAGACTTTAGACATAACAGAGTCGAGAGTATCTCAAATTCATTCCCAGGCAATTGGTAGCCTGCGAAGAAAGCTGATTAATGAACATCTCTTAGAAAATTTGCTGTGACCAAACAACTTTTTAATGTATATATGCACGCGTTCTCGATTCCAACACGGTAAAGGTTGATTTCTAATACCAGGAGTTTAAATAACATATGCCGCAAGAACAAATTCCTATCAGTTTCAGAATATTGTTTTTTTTCTTGCTTTCTCTATTTGCTCTTTTTGGGTGTAGCGCAAGTCTTAAGGAAGCGACACCAATAAAAGAGGATATCCCTTATGCGGTCTCTGAAGAACCGTCAATAAAACATTGAGGGCTCTCTCTAACAGGACAATGGCTCGCTAAGTGAGTTATTTATAGATCCAACGGCCAGAAGAATAGGCGACATTGTTACCATCCAAATAGTGGAGTCCTCAAAAGCTACCAACAAGGCCACCACCAATACCGGCAGGAACTCATCTATCTCCGCAGGCATAGACTCTTTGGTTTGGGACAGAATTTTCCGAACTCCGGCAGGTTTTACTCAAGCCCCTGATCCCGGAACCATACATGTTTATTTCCCGATACTAACATTTCAGTTGAGGAGGGCAATCACAGGCTCGTTATAGTGGAGTCCGGAGTAAGTATTGGTGAGATCGAAGATCCCGCTATTCGAGGGAGAACCTAGCTTTCTATTTTAAATTAAAGTTTTGCTCTCTTTTTGGCGATAAGATAATTAGTTAGTGTCTGAACGAAAACCAGGAATTTTTTCCAAGATCAAGTCGAAGATCCCGGACTTTGACCGGGGGAAGGCGAAAATTATAACCACCCCGCTTAAATACAACGGGACAGGCGTCCATACATTGAGTATTTCGAGGATTTATCTCAGGCGGGTTATAATTTGAGCCTGTCGAAGCGAAGCGTAGATCACGCTCATCGGGGACGTCCCGCTATTAGCAGGAGGAAAAATAGCCATTCTCGGACAGCCCCCTAATGTGTATCCAGGCGCGCCCCCTTCCCCTGTAGAAATTGGATTGGTAGGAGGCAATTTAAGGTATTTCTGGCATAGACACTATATAGAAGTTTAAAAGGAAGTTTAAGTAATGAAAATCACAGGTAAAAACCCTTATATTAACCTGGCTGCCTTTACCAAAAACGTAAAGGATAAGGAAAGGATAGGCAACCAGGGCAAACAGGCATCTAAATAGGTTATGGAAGAGGATAAGGTTATATTATCCCATGACAGAAAAAAGATCCAGGAGGCAAA
>JAKLQB010000393.1 GCA_022013615.1 Desulfobacterales bacterium
CGGGATCTCCTTTAGTGCATCATCCTTTTTAAGATCAGAGAGAAGGGCGATACCGCTTTTCTGGGGCATCATCAGGTCAAGAAGGATAAGGTCGGGATGATCTGATTTTACCCTTTCAAGGCCTTCCCGACCGTTGGAGGCATCTACAGTAATATATCCATGGTCTTTTAGGACTGTGGATAGGAATAAAATCACATCCGGATCATCATGCACAATTAATATTTTTTTAGGCATATCAGTAACCCCATTTTTTTATTGTTAGTTATACGGCGAGAAAACTTCAAAATCGATATTTCCCCAATTCTTATCGCACCCTGACTATATTTTCAAGTAAATCTGATGCTTCTATTAGGTCTACTTTTAGCATCAAATTGCCGTAGATCGGGTTGAGTGTAAACGAAACCAAACGTATTTTGGTCAATACATTGTGCTTGCAAAAAACTTCCATATTTCCTCACTGGCATCTATCTCAGAACTCAACTTGCCAACCCCTGAACTGGAAAGGTTTTCAGGCTCGCCAAGCCACACATGGTCTCCACCCGCAATTCTGTAACGCTTTACTTGGCTGTGGTCTTGGCATGATCCATAAGTGAACACAGAAACAAGAGAACTATGGACCAATCCATTGATCTCTTGAACCTCTGGCAACTCATTGCATCCATTGAAACGGACCCATATCTTTGCTGTATCTTCAAAAGATAGCACTCTTGCTCCACCAGGATGTCTGCCTCCTTCATATGGTGTAACAGGATCAGCCGTGCAATGAATAAACAGAATACGCATGGGCGTGCTGGGAGTAAACCTTCTTGCAAGTCACTCTGACAGGGAGGCCGCCACTACGGCTATGGCCGCAAAATGTTGAGAATGTTCAATGGCCGGGCGCTGGGGCAGAAAAACACCATTTGAGAACTCTGATATAGGTTAGGGCACGACAATGAAAGATCGCTTTTTATGCAAGCGATAGATCCCAAAGTCTTTTTTGTCGAATGTCACAATATGGTCGATTGAGAGGTCATGCGCAAGAGCAACGAGGGTAGCATCTGCAAAATCCATTGGCAGGTCTTGATACTTTTCCATTAATCTCTTTGCCATCTTAAGACTTTCAATACTGGAAGGTACGAGAACTATGGCACCGGACAAAATAAAATCAAATGCCGCGGATTGGGCCTTTGATGAAAAATCGAGCAGATAGAGAACCTCAGTTAGTACAGCTTCAGAAGTAAAAATTTCACCTTCAAATTGCTTCAACCATTCAACACATTCCCCGTGCCTGCTTTCACTTCGATCAACCAAGGCTACCCAAGGCCCTGTATCCATGATTACACGCATCAGGAGCCCTTTCGAATTTTTTTACTAAGGTAATACCTATGACGTTGCCCGAGATCCTTAATGCCGCTTTCTGCACTCCCCAGAAGATGCTCGACCTGCTGAAAAGGGCTGATTCTTGTACTATTAAGGTTTTCATCAATAAATTGCTTCATTGCCAGGCGGGCAATATCCGATTTCTTTAGTCCCATAATTTCTGCCAGAACCGCAATTTTCTCGCCATACTCATCAGGGACTCTCACTGTCAATTGCATCTCCATTTCCTCCTATATTATTTTGAATCTATTGTAGTCTTTTTGATTGCATAAGTCAACAATTCATTTGAGATTGAATTGGTACTCATGATGAGTATGAACGAATGATTACAGAGATGGGCTAACATCAAGTCTTTTCAGACGATTACCAACGGCGTGCCGATCGTTCTGACTCTGTGCCCCGCAAGAATCATTATTTACCCTTTTCTTTATAACCTAGGACGATTTGAGATGCATATTCGGCAGCCTGGTCAACTTGTTCTTGGATGAGATCGAGCATTTTTTGAGGAGTTCAGACTAAAATTGCAGATTAAGAAGAGATACCATAAGTCGTCCCTGTTCTGATGTCATATGAATACCGAACGAAGCAATCCGGCAATGGAAAGTATCATCAATAAAACCAACACATGGCGTCGAAAAGATGCCTCGTCGGCCTTGACGAACATCCGGCTTCCAATACCAATGCCAAGCAGCAGCGGAAGCAGGCAGACGGCCGTCGTTAGCAAGGTTTCGGAGGTAGTCAAGCCTTGGAGTGCGGCCATAGCCAGGCTCATCGTGTCTATGCCAAAAAAATAGGCAATGATCGAGGCCCGGGAGACCTTTACTCCCGCCGGTGACGATAAGTAGAACAAAATCACAGGTGGGCCACCGATCGCAGCACCACCGTTCAGAATGCCGCACGCTACCCCAGTGGTAATAGTTAAGGCTGTGCCTGGCATTCGTTTCCACGCAAACCCACATATGAGTAGAATTGCAGTAGCCAGAACCAGCAGGGAGATGGAGATACGCATTGGCGCTGGCGGCACAGTGGCAAGCAGATAGACGCCGAAAGGTGTCGCGACGAGGGCTCCCACGAGCAGCCAACGAAGGGAGAACCAGTCTATATCCCTCCAGACCTGTGGTACCAAGCGTATGCTTGCCAGGACCTCGAGAATAAGTACGGTGGGGACAACCTGGGCTGGCGGGAGCGTAAGCGACATGCTGGTCACGGCCACCATTGCGAAGCCAAAGCCGCTGTAACCACGAATGACGCCCGCCCCTAACACGGCGGTGATTGAAACAATCAACGACGAAAGGTCAAGACACAACCAACTCATGCCCGCCCTCCAATCAATCGGGATATGGCGGAAGTCCTCTTTCTCATTTCTTGGTTCTCGCCCAGCAAAGTTACATTAATTTTACTGCCAACAGCGATTTTAGGGCATATCCGCCTGAAAGATCAAGCCTCGCGCAACAATTCTAAGTATGACGGAAATTACCAGATCGGCAGCTTGGGTTTCGTTTAATCAGAATTAATTCATTGTGCTTTCAAAGAATTTCCATATTTCCTCGCTGGCATCTATCTCAGAACGCAACTCGCTAAAACTTGATTTGGGAAGGCCTTCAGCCTCACCCGGCCATACATGCACTCCCCCCTCAATTCTGTAAAGTTTTACCTTTGTGCGATCTTGGCATGTGCTATACGTGAATACAGAAACAACAGTTTCGCCATTTAATCCATGGATCTCCTGAACCTCCGGGGATTTCTTGCAACCATTGAAACGGACCCATATCTTTACTGTATCTTCAACAGATAATACTCTTGCTCCACCAGGCTGCCTGCCTCCTACGTAAGGCGTAACAGGGTCAGCAGTGCCATTGATAAACGAAACCGGCATGGGCCTGCTGGGAATAAACCTGCTTGCCAGCCACACTGATAAAGAGGCGGCCACCACAGCTACGGCCGCAAACTTATGGGAACGTTCGATGGCCAGTCGCTGGGCCATAAATCCTCCGTTTGAATGACCTGCAACATATATTCTTGTGTGGTCAATAGAAAATTTCTCCTGAAGGACCTTGATCAATTTATCTATAAACGCCACATCATCTACACCTTGTTTGTCCGCGTGGGTTATACCGCGACCATCTGCCCAGCCCCGTTTGAAGCCTTCAGGATAGACCACAATGAATCCTTCCCTGTCAGCAATTACATTGAAACCTGTCTGCCTGATCATCTTTTTTCCAGTTCCGAGGCGACCATGAAGGGCTATCAAAAGAGGGAAGAAACTGGAAACTTCATAATTGGAAGGAAGGTGTACGTGGTAACGACGAACCAAATCGTTGGAAACCACTTCTTCTTCAAAATTCCGCTTTGCCAAATTATTTTTCTCCTTATCTATGCTTCGTGTCTTGGTGCCCTGATTGGTATGTGAACAGTTACGAACGAGTGACTAAAAGATGTGTATGGATCATTAACAGCGTAACAAGAAAAAAGGAGAGACGAAAAGCCTCCCCTTTTTTTGCATTTTGATTAGTACGATTATTAAAAGCCTTTATTTTTTACTTCTTCCTCAGCTCCTTAAGAAGAACTTTTAGATATTCCTCTCTATCCTTAAACATCTTGATGACCTGATCCCTGGTCATGACCCTCACAGGGCTTCCACTTGTCTTCATTTTCCCCATAACCTGTTTGTCTTTAAACATCTTAGGAAAGATATCGGCACACTTAATAATAATATCTTCAGGGACCCCCTTGGGAAACGCGACACCTCGAAAATTGACGCTTGAGTCATCTACATCAATACCCATTTCTTTGAAGGTCTTGACATCCGGCAAGAATTCGTGACGTTCCAAATCTGCAACAGCAAGAATCTTAATTCTATCCTGGTTTCGATACGCGTCAGAGAGATTATTGAAGCCCGCCTTTACCTTTGCAGCAACAACTGACTGCATGGCCGGCACCCCGCCTTTTTCCGGAATATAGGTCAGTTTAACACCAGCAGCCTTTGAAAGCTGTAGGAAAGCGATGTGGTGTCCCACATACATGCCGGCGCCTGTAACCGTGATTTTTCCCGGGTTCTTTTTCGCATAATCTATCAGATCCTGTGCAGTGTTAAAAGGGCTGTCCTTTGGTACGATGAGCACAGCCGGGTCTGCCCCCCAATTGGCAACGGGCTCAAATTTGTTTATATCATATTTGGTATTATATACAATTGACTGTGCAATAAAATGGGGCATATTATAGGCAGTCATTGTATACCCATCTTTGGAGCCCTTCTCGATAACCCAGTTCCAACCCACTTGCCCTCCTGCACCTGGCTTATTGATGATTACGATAGGTTGGCCCAGATATTCCTCTAACCCAGCCATCATACTCACAATGCGGGCTTGAAAATCCGTGGCACCTCCCGGAGAGTACGCTACGATCATACTCACTGGTGACTTAGGGTATTCAGCCTGGCAAACAGAGCTCACCCCAAAAAAAACTATTCCCACCATTACCAACAATGTCGTGAAAGATAATACCTTAGCCTTTTTCATTTTTTTCCTCCTCTTTAAAGATGAATGTTCTATTGTGCCTTTCAAAACCCAAACCAAAAGTAAGCTCTCTATAAGTCCGGGCTGCACCAGAAAAATCCCCTCTCCGAGCCGTAGGCCCTACGAGCCGGAGGCCTCAATCCCCCTTTGCAAAAGGGGGAAGCAGTCGGAATGCCCTGACTTATTGAGAAGTTACCAAAACTCCTAAAAAAATATCCCTTTTGGCGTTTGAACAACCAAGAGCTTATTGAACAACACAAACAGGACCGCTGTAAAGATGAAGGCAATTCCAACCCGCACTCCCCCTATACGCACAGCTAACTCCTTTCTCCCTAATACAAAGGTGGCCGCAACGAAGAACAGAAAAGCGGACAAATAAAATCCAAGCCACTCCATAACTGCAAAATAGATCACGATTAAAGCAAAACAGAGGAACACCTGTCCAAAAGGGAACCGTTTGCCCGAAGCTGCATTATCTTGATCTCTTTTTTCGCTGACGCTTGTATTCTGCAGTGGCGGTCTGTCCTTTTTCTGCCTGAACATAACGCTCTGGAGTAACAACGCCACCGACAGAACGCCCATTATTACAATGACAACCCTGGGAAAGGTCGCAGCACGTGGATCCTCCATTAATGACAGAGAACAGTATAAACCAATTGTCCCAGCCAACAATACCACTGAAATGATCAATTCCTTTCTCACGCCATTTTCTCCTTTGCCTTCTTATATGCCTTTATCTCCCCATAAATGCTGTATCCTATGGAGGTGGCACAAAGAAGAATGATGATAATGTTCATAGACCCGGTAAAAAAGTAAGCAAAGGCCCCTACATCAGTATCAGCAATTAATTTACCTTTGAGGAAATTGTCTTCTGCTATAGGGCCGAGGATTATGCCCAGCACAACGGGGGCGGCAGAGAAGCCGAATTTGTTTCCTATGTACATCAAGGTTCCAAGGCTGAACATGACAATAACATCATCAAAGCTATTCTGTACGCTATAGGTGCCATAAACTGCCAAAACACTTACAGCAGCGATCATATAAAGGTTACGAACACTCATCACCATGTATGAGTACCGGGATATGGTAAGACCAAAAACGCACATGGCCAGTTGAGCCAGCACCAGGCTCGCAATAAATGTGTATGTCACAGAAGCATTGTTTAAAAACAGATCAGGGCCTGGAAAAAGGCCATGAATCAAAAGACCGCCTAATAAAACAGCCGCGGTCGGGCTGCCTGGTATACTCAATGTCAAAAGCGGTATCAGGGAAGGGCCTACCATGGCGTTGTTTGCAGATTCTGCAGCAGCAACACCCTCAGGATTTCCAGTGCCGAAACTTTCAGGTTTTTGTGAGAACTTCCTGACCTGATCATATGCGATAAGTCCCGCCACCTGTCCGCCTGCGCCAGGGATAATACCAATAATAGAGCCAACAATCGAACCAATCCCAAGTGCCTTAACCATCTTCACATTTTGAATGAATGTCTTAAGCAAAATTTTTTTTTCGGGTTTGTAGACCGGTCTTTCAATATGCGCATCCAATTTTTCCGCCAGAGAAAAAACTTGTGGAATAGCGAAAAGGCCAATGAGTGCCGGTACAATGGCAATGCCCCCGGTAAGCACATCATGAAAAACAAAACGGGGCACCCCCAGAAGAGGACTGTAACCAATGGTGCTGATTAAAAGGCCGAACATCCCTCCAATAAGACCCTTTGCAATTGACCCGGATGAAAGCCCGGCCATGACACTGATGCCGAATATTGCGATCCAGAACATCTCAGAAGGTCCGAATTTGAGGGCGATTTTGGCCAGGGGCGGCGTAAAAAGTATCATGATAAGCATACCGAAGAGCCCACCAATCAACGAACTGATAAAGCAAATATAAAGTGCTGTCTGAGATTTGCCCTGTTGCGCCATGGGGTGGCCATCCAACAGGGTTGCGATATTGGCGGGTGCTCCGGGAATATTAATAAGGACAGCGGAGATAGCGCCTCCTGCAACCGTGGCCGTATAAACCGCCCCGAGAAGGATCAAGCCGGTAGCAGGGTCCATGTGAAACGTGAAAGGCACCAGCAGTGCCACAGCCATAGTGGGACTCAAACCGGGTGTGGCTCCAAGAATTAGCCCCCCGATCACCCCGAGTACCAGAGTAAGGAGGTTCGTAAAGGTAAGCGCAAGTGGGAAATAGTGAAGGAATTCTGCCATTTGGATCCCCTCGATGTAACATCTCAAAAAGTTGGGGCAAATCCGCTGGTGTAGGGCGGCTCCCGCCTATCTTTGGCGGGATTTTATGCCACCGTTATTGGCGGGGTATAAAACCCCGCCCTACAAGAAACAAACCCGAATTTATTGAGAAGTTACCCCTCGATTACATAACTGTTTCGGGTCAAAGATCACGGAGCTTCAGTCGTTGAATCTTTCCTGATGGACCTTTTGGAAGGTCATCCATTATTTTTATCACTTTGGGGGTCTTAAATTTGCCAAGGTGTTCAAGACAGTGGTTTCGTAATTCCTCTTCCGTTGTCGTCAAATCAGGCTTCAAGACCACACAGGCCATGATCTCTTCCCCATAGTCTTTATCAGGGATACCCACTGCCGCAGCGTCTAAAATTGCTGGGTGCCTGTACAATGCTTCGTCTATTTCTTTAGGAGCTATGTTTTCTCCTCCCTTGATAATAAGTTCCTTTATCCGACCTGTCACAAAGACAAAGCCATCCTCATCCATATACCCCAGATCGCCTGTGTGAAGCCATCCGTCAGATTCGAGGGCCTCGGCCGTCACGTCCGGCGCCTTATAATAGCCCTTCATCACGTTATCGCCTTTGATCATGATCTCTCCCTGTGTCCCCCGGGGCACCTCGTTGCCTTTTTTGTCAATGATCTTGGCTGTATTTCCTACGGCCTGCCCCGGAGATCCGTACTTCCTTTTGGAGGGATCCATGGGATTGGAAAAAACCGGCGCAGCCGTTTCTGTTAGTCCCATTGTCTCAACAATAGACACCTTGAATTTCTCCTCAAAGGCCTTGTGGAGTGATGGGGGCAAGGCGGAGGAGGCCGAACGTCCAAAGCGGAGCTGGTCGAGGTGATAATCTTTCCCTTCCAGGCTTGTGCCGCTTGTGAGATAAGAAATGATCGTCGGTACAACGCTGAACCATGTGCAGCCATACTCAGAGATGAGTTCCCAGAAGTTGGATGCGCTGAACTTGTGTGGCATAATTACGCTGCCCCCGCTCACTAAGGGCGTGACCGCTGTAACTACTTCACCGTTAATGTGATAGAGAGGCAGCGAACAGAGTGCCCTGTCTTCCGGGGTAAGCTCATGAGCCAAGGCAGTGTATTCTCCCCCGGCAACCATGTTCTTGTGAGAAAGAATTACACCCTTTGGGACGCCAGTGGTGCCGGATGTATATAACAACAGGGCATCGTCGTCCTCAATAACATCAGGAAGGTCAAAGCCCGATATATCTTCATCCACAGGGAAAATAGTTTCAGCGTCATTGTCAATCTGAATGAGCTTGATATCCCGCTTCACATTGTTGAGTGCTGTCTCCAGCCTCTCCTTCTGGTCTTCGGTGAAAAAGACAAGTTTTGTGTCAGAATGATCCAGGACATATTCGAGCTGGGAAGGCTGGGCCAACAGATTGAGGGGTGCGATAACAAAGCCGGAGTACATGGAACCTAAAAAGATCTTATTGGTTTGATAGCCGTTGCCCATCATGAAAGAGACCTTGTCTCCTTTTTTGAGACCCATGCCCATCAAATGCTTCCCCAAAGTCACCGAATCTTCCTTAAGCTGGCCATAGGTTAGCTCAAGTTTGGGCTCAGGAGCGATCATATAAATTTTGTTCGGCTCGTTTTCGGCCCTCTCATCAATAAAGTGTCTGATGGTACGCATTGGCTTGACCCCATTTTTATCCTTTTACGGTTTCTTTGGCCTTGTATAAGAGCCTGTCATTTTTAAACGAGATGTGGAGTGATGGAGTAATGGAGTACTGAGGTTTTTGGTGCTTATTTTCCATTACTCCAATACTCCCTGAAAGATTGTTTCTTCTCACCAAGCACGGTTACTCTCCGGGGCGATTAGCCTATATAATCATACCCAATCTGAAATGCCTCTCGGTTCCGATCATGGAACTTTGGGATGATATTTAGGATGCTTTCCAAAACCATGTCCTTTTCTAATACATCCACAGCCTTGGCAATCACTCCAAGGACCAATGTGTTGGCAAAAAGCGGGTTATCAAAATTCTTAACAGATAGCTCCTTGGCAGGAATTGCTTTATGAGCACATTTCAAATTCTCATCTATCTCTTCCACAAACGCCGGATCATAAAATATAATGCCATCATCCGACACTGTATCTTTGAATCTTTTATAAGCAGCACCTGAAAGAGCAATAAAATAGTCCGGAGATTCGCACATGGGGCTATCAATGACGTCTTTTGACAGAACCACCTGGCTTCTCACATATCCACCGCGCATCTCTGTCCCATGACTCTTGAGCATGGCCACACGTAGGCCCTGTTTGACACCGGTCTCCCCAATGATCTGGCCGAGCCTCACCACCCCCTGTCCTCCAAACCCGCTTGCAACAATTTCGATTCGATCTTTCATAGCGTTCCTGTCCTCCTGATTTTCTCGATGGTCTCATGCACAAATTCATGGAATTCAGGCCTTGAATTACTGGCATCGTGCCAGATGCCACAGGCCCAGAAGGTGTTTTCCTTTTCCTTTCCAAGAGGCGCAGCATGCTCTTTAATCCACCTGTAAATATTGACCTGATTTCTCGAACCAAGCTCCCTCGAGGCAAAGTTGGTCGGGCAGGGATACGGCATGTGGACAAGAGAAAAACCCTTGTTGAGAATCGCCTTCTTCACCGTTTCAACGGCCCAGGCCCCATCCATTGACACATGGCGGGCAAGAAATGTGGCACCGGCCCCTTTGAGGATTTTCAGAACATCCATGCCCTCGCTCATCAGGTTGTGCTCGAACATGCCATAAGGGCTGCTGTCCGTATGACTCCCCTGGGGGGTCGTCCAGCCATACTGTCCTCCGGTGGATTGATAACCGAGATTATCGTTGACAATAACTGTCATGGCTGCATTGGATCGCGCCGCATGGATGAGGTGCAACAGACCGATGCCAAAGGCATCCCCATCGCCAACAGTCAGGATAATTTTTTTCTCCGGCGGCAGCGCTATGCGCAGCCCTCTTGCAATGGCGTATGCCCTGCCGTGGGTGCCTGCAAACCCATCGCCCTTCCACGTTGCAAATGTCTGGCGGCCAGCGCATCCTATGGATGTCCCCCATACGATATCGGCGACTTCAAGGCCCAGCTCCTTGATGGCCTGCACCACGATTTTGTGGTTCATCCCCAGTCCGCAGCCGGAACATGCCGTACTGGGAATTTTCCTTGAGCGCAAGTACTTAGATGTGATTTCGGTCGATCTGTATTCCATTTACCATGCCTCCAATATCCAACCCTTGCGTTGAAGGGGTTCATTTTTCAGGAGTTTTTCAAAGGTTTCGATCAAATCCGGGGTTGTGGGGAGATCTCCACAGGTGCCCAAAAAATGGACTTCGGAATCCTTTGGAGCCGCACGCTGGACTTCGCGGACAAGCTCTCCGTCCCAGTTAAGCTCCACTGTCAGGTACTTTGTCTTCCTGGTGAAGTGCTCATCCGGGAAGGGCCATATATTGATCAAACGAAGAGCGCCCACCTTTAGCCCTTGTTGCCGCGCCTTGATAACTGCTGTGTTCACCACACGAGATGGGCTCCCGTAGGACACCACCACCAGATCAGGATCGTCATCCATGAATTTATTTTCGTAATGCTGGTTGAAAAGGTCCCTGTGATTGCGAACCTTGTAGATCAACCGGTAGGCGTGCTTATGGTGCTCTTCAACTTCTTCAATGTCATATCCTTCTACTGTGGGTGTCCAATCAGAGCATATGCCGCCTGTGTTATGGCCGAGAACCACGGGCGGGATATCAAGCTCATCTGTATAAGGATAGAATTCAGGTCCCTGACAGACCTTCCTGGGCCAGACACGGAAGCCCATTTCCTTCATCTCATCCTCATTTTCAGGAACGCTGATATCTTCAAATCCATCGGTAATGAGCTGGTCCGCCAGAACCAATACAGGCATCCGGAACCGCTCGGACAAATAAAAGGCCTCAACCACCATGGCCATACATTCCTGGGCTGAGTTAGGGGCCAGGCAGATGGTCTCAAAATTACCGCCCTGTGTGGGATAGCGCATCAAGTAGAATTCACCCTGTCCCGGGGCACCAGTGATACCGCTCACCGGACCCACGCGGCCTGAATTGAGAACGACCAAGGGGGTTTCGCAACCAAGGGCCCAACCCAACGGATCTGCATAGAGGATAAAGCCGGGACCTGATGTGGCTGTCATGGCCTTGTATCCGCCAAGTGAGGCACCGATGCACATATGGCATGCCGCGCATTCATCTTCGGCCTGGAGATAAACACCCCCCATTTGCGGCAACCGGACACTCATGGCCTCGGCCAGTTCGGTTGCCGGCGTGATCGGGTACCCTGCAAAAAACCGGCATCCGGCCAGAATTGCCCGTTGTGTGATAGCAAAATTTCCTGTTTCCAAAAACCTTTTCATTTACAATCCCTCCTAAAAAATTAGACAGGATAACAGGATTAACATGATAGCTTTTTCATCCCGTTGATCTTCTATTATGCAGTTAGTTCGACCACATCAATGGCAAAATCGGGGCAGGCAAAATAGCACTTAAAGCAACCAACGCACCAGTCTGAGGTCTTGACCTCTTCGGGTCTATAGCCCTTGGTATTGAAAAAATCAGCATAACCAAAGGTGCCCACACCGCAGACTTCTTCACAATAGCCACATTCTTTACAATACTCAGTATTGAGAATGACCTCGAATTTCCTGGCATCGCAACTCAAGCAGCGACTCGATTCATCCGCAATCTGCTTGTCGGTTAACGCTAATTCAACCTGATCAAACCCTGAAGTCCTTTCCCATGGCTTCAAAAGTCCCAAATCGTTGCGGGGCTTCACTTCCACAACAAATTCCGATAAAAGCACTTCCTCCTCGGGTGTGGCCAACACTTCATCTATGCTGCCATCACCACCCAGATACTTATCAATGGCAGTGGCTGCTTTTCGACCGTGGGCTATGGCACCGATTATTGAATCAGAGCCGCTTACTACATCTCCACCAGCAAAGACACCCTTCTCGCCTGTGGCAAGGCCTGTTTCCTCAACCTCAATCCGGCCGCCGCTTGTATTAATATTCTTCTCCTGCTTCATAAAGCCGAGATCCGCGGCCTGACCAACAGCCAAAATGATGTGATTAGCCGAAACCTTATTGGTAATTTCTTCGTCATAGGTGGGGTTGAAGTTACCCGCATTGTCAAATACAGATGCGCACTTAATCAGACCGAGTCCTGTAACCGCTTTCTCACCCAGAATCTTCTTAGGCCCCCAGGCGTTGTTTATAATAACACCTTCCTCCTCTGCCCGTGCAATCTCCCACTCATGGGCGGGCATTTCTTCTCTTTTCTCCAGGCAAAAAAGCTGTACATTTGCAGCTCCCATCCTCTTGGCCGTAAGAGCTACATCAATGGCCACATTGCCGCCGCCAATCACGATCACATCTCCGCTAAAATCAAATGTTTTACCAAGACCAACGTCTCGCAAAAAATCCCAGCCCCACAGGACGCCCTTCTTTTCAGAACCATCCAGAGAGATCCTGGTGCTCCCGTTGGCACCACTTGCAATAAAAATCGCATTAAAATCCTTCTTGAGCTGGTCCATGGTGATATCTTTTCCAATGGTGGTATTTCCCTTATAAGTCACACCCCACTCCAGGATATCGTCGATGTCCTTATCAAGCCTCTCTTCAGGCAATCTATAGTTGGGGATACCATATCGCATCATGCCGCCCGGTTTTGGAAAGGCATCAAAAACAGCTACTTCATGCCCTTTGCTTGCAAGATAGTAGGCAGCCGTGAGCCCTGCAGGACCGGCCCCCACAACAGCCGCCTTCTTACCGGTCTTATCAGCAGGCTTCTTCCTTTCCTTCCATGCATCGCCGCCCTTGTCCATAGCAGCTCGCTTAATGGCCCGAATAGCAATGGGTTCTCCAAACTGCTTGTAAGCGCACACCTCTTCGCAAGGCGCAAAACAGGCGTCTGCACATACCGTGGGAAGAGGCAGCTTTTCACGCAAAACAGATACGGCCTCGTCAAATTCCCCATCTTTTACAGCACGGATATACCTGGGCACGTCCACTCCGGCCGGACAGGCTTCCGTGCACCGGGGTATAACCAAATCTTCTATAGTAACGCGTCTTTCAAACATAGATTTTTGCCTCCAATACCTTTTGAGATGTTACGGAAAACTAACCTTCTCTTCGATATACTGCGCCAGGCCCTCAATGTGGAACCGCATCCTTTTCTCAGCTAAATCCTGGTCGCGTTTCTCAAGGGCCTCAATAATCGCCAGATGTTCTTTTTGCATTTTTGTAAATCGGTCTTCAAATACAATGGTCCTGAACCGAATCCAGCGGATATGGTCAAATAGGTTGCCAGCCAGCTCAATCAGTTTCCCACATTGACTGGTTCTAAGGACGAGTTCGTGAAATACGATATTAGCGTCAGAGTATTTTATAAACTGGCCTCCCGAACTCGATTCACAAAAAGGCGAAAAGAGCTCTTTCATCTTCTGAATTTCTTCATCCGTTACATGTTTTGTCGCCAGTCGCGCGGCCATTCCTTCTAAGGCGGCTCTGACCAGGAGTATCTCTATGATTTCTTTTTTAGTCTTTTTAACTACATAGATGCCTTTCCGAGGTAAGACCTTAAGGAAACCTTCTATTACCAGCCGGTTGATAGCTTCTCGCAGCGGGGTTCGGCTTATCCCAAGGCTCTCAGAAAGTCCCCTCTCATCGATATGGTCCTCATCTTTCATCTGAGTCATATCTATTTTCAATATGCTTTCTTTAATTGCCTCATAGGCCCTTTCACTTAGGCTCGATGGGGCTCTTATTTTCTCAACATTCAGTACCATTTTGAAAAATTCCTTGGTATTACGTATCTGGTATACCAAATACAAAACATTTTTTTGATTGTCAAGAAAAAAGATGGTCATGTAAAAATTCTTTTTTACATAAATATGGATACATCCTTGCAACCTTGAAGATCAACATAGGAGTTAGCTCTGGTCAGGCTGTTGTGGGAGAGAGTAAATTATGGCGCTTTCTTTTTGACATCGCCCCATACTGGTCCTTCTTTGCTATCTATTATCTCAATTCCCATTTCCTTCAGTTCCTGGCGCAGGCGATCGGCTGATTCCCAATCCTTATTCTTCCTGGCCTGTTCCCTTTTTTCAATCAGGGCTTCCACCTCTTTGCCCACCACCGGGGCAGCAAGATCCATCACGCCCAGGACTGAGTTAATTCGTTCCAGGACCTTCAGGGCTTTTTCCTTATCATCAGTAGATAAGCCGTTTCGGTCCGCAATTTTATTGATACGATGAACAAACTGGAAAAGGGCCGCCAGGGCCGCTGAAACGTTAAAGTCATCATCCATGGATTCCGTGAATCTCTGTCTCACATCATACACTATCTGATCCATCTCCGGATTACCGGGGCCAGTTTGGCAGAAATGGATTTTTCGGACAAAATGATCCAGATGAGCAATTGTATTTCTGGCTGTTTCAAGTTTTGACCATGAAAAATAGATAAGCTTCCGGTAATGGTGGCTAATTATCCAGTATCGGACCTCCCTGCCGGAGTAACCGCGGTTTAGAATATCTCTTAAAAACAATGTGTCCTCTTCAGAAAACCGGGAGGGCTTTTTGCCATTGATCATAACCAGTTCGTTGTGGACCCAGTAATTTGCGGGGTTTTTATCCGTTAAGGCCTGGTTGATTGCGATTGCATTTTCATGGTGTGGAAATATCAGGTCAACGCCGCTTGTGTGGATATCATATGTCGGGGCGAGGTACTTCATGGCCATGGCCGAGCACTCAATGTGCCAGCCAGGCCTGACATTGCCCCAACGTGTCTGATAGAATATCCCGTTCTTTAGTTCGTTCAGTGTAGCTCTTTTAAGAAGCACAAAATCCCGGGGATTTTCTTTTTCGTATTGGTCCAGGTCAACGGTCTTGCCGAGCCTGATTTTATCAAGATCAATTCGCGATAGCCTGCCGTAATCCTTGAAACGAGAAATATCGAAATAAACGGACCTGAATTTTTCATAAGCGTATCCTTTTTCCATCAGTTTTTGAGTGAGCTTTATCATGTCATCCACGTGCTCGCTCGCCTTCGGATACTCCGTGGCCCTTTTTATGTTCAACTGTTCAAGATCCTCCAGAAACGCCTGATAATACTTGCCTGTATAGTCTTTGAGGGATACGCCCGCTTTCCCGGAACCTTCAATGGTCCGGTCATCAAGGTCTGTGACATTCATGATGTGGGTCACCTGGTACCCTTTGAATTCCAGATAACGTCTGATCAGGTCCGAAAAAAGGAACCGCCTGCACTGGCCAAGGTGGATCAAGTGGCAGAGGGTGGGGCCGCAGGTATACATGGTTATCCGGTTTTCTTCGATTGGGACAATGTCCTCTTTTTTCCGCTTAAAGGTGTTATAAAGGCGCAGCCCGGACTTCCTTTTTACTTCAAATAATGGGGTGCTCAGATATCTTTCACCCCCATCGGGCAGGATGACAACTATTCGGCCTTCAGACATTTCTCCGGCAAGTTTTAGGGCAGCGGCCATAGCTGCCCCCGAACTCATTCCTACAAATATTCCTTCCTTTCTGGCCAGCATACGCGAGGTATGATAGGCTTCTTCATCATCGATATTGATTATCCTGTGCAGCTTTCTTTTTTTAAAAATGCCTGGCTGATATGACTCCTTCATATTCTTCAGGCCCTGTATCCTGTGCCCCAGGTAAGGCTCTACTCCAATGATCTGGACCTCGGGCTTGAGCTCCTCAAATCTCTTTGCGAGGCCCATCAGGGTGCCCGTGGTACCCATACTGGCTACTATTACATGGAGATCGCCGTTTGTCTGTTCCCAGATTTCCATAGCCGTGCCATGGTAGTGAGCCATCAAATTTGCATCATTGTTGAATTGATCTGCAAGCCAGTATTTTTCAGGCTCTTCTCTGACAAGCTTGTAGACGGTTTCGATTGCCCCATCGGTTCCCAGATGAGCAGGCGTGAACTTTATTTCTGCCCCCATGGCCTTGAGTATCTTTATCCGCTCCTGGCTGACCGACTCGGACATGGTGAGGAGGATACGGTACCCTTTCACGGAAGCCACAAGTGCGAGACCAATACCTGTATTTCCGCTGGTTGCCTCCAGAATGATTTTGTCCTTTGTAAGTTCTCCGCTCTTTTCAGCCTCTTCAATCATGTATAAGGCCGGCCTGTCCTTTATCGATCCACCCGGATTGAAAAATTCGAGCTTGGCCAGTATTTCCACATTTCTATTCGCATTGAGCCTGTTTACGGGAACCAGAGGGGTCCCGCCAATTTGATCCAGGATGCTATGGTGTTTGACACCCATTTGTTCATACCCCTAACCCGGATAAACCGGAAAAGTGCCTATTTATCCCGCTTGCAGCGGGGAAGTTAAGGAACTTCGTGACTTTTTATAATGGATGGTTTTCACAAGGCCTGCCCGCCATTGCCGACCTTTTGGGATATGCCCGCTTCCGTACATGACAGGCGAGGCAGGCGGGCCTGCGCGACAAATGAGACCAAGGTACTCAGGTAATTTGTAGTCAAAGAATTCGACCGTCTTGACTGCCAAAAGGCACAGTAACAGTTGCCTCAGCCAAGACCTTGATCGAGAACTTTAGACAATTTGAAAATGTTAAATATTACCTTGAACTTTAGGCACTTTAGTTCACTTTAGTCACTTTAGATCACTTATGGCCAAGTAATTACTCAACTGGTAGAACCTTATTATGGTACCATTACCCGAGGTAGTGATTTAGGCCGATTAATTAACTTTATAATATGAATAGATCTCGATTTGCAATGCCCGTAAAATGTGCGCCGGCAAATCTCATTGCGGCCTTAGGCAGGAGTCTCAATCAGAACTACTAAGATCTTTTAACATTTTTTTTAACGCCCCTTGACATTTGACAGGTTGTCCTTATTTTTCATCTGTTACGTTTTTATCCCTCTTTTTTTAAAGCCGGGTAAAAAGGGGGGTTTTCTTTATCTGAATCTAATAATTAACATCCCCAGAAAAGAGGATGGAGATATAGGTAATCCAAAGGAGGTGAGAAGAGGTATTTTCAGAAATCAAATGGAGTTGAACCATAAATTATTCATAATGGAAGGAGATAGTTAAGATGAAAGTAAGACCATTGCATGACCGTGTAATTGTAAAAAGGGTGAAAGAAGAAGAGAAAACAAAGGGTGGTATTATTATCCCTGATACGGCAAAGGAAAAACCAGTAGAGGGTAAAGTCGTGGCCGTTGGCAAAGGCAAAATACTGGAGAATGGGAACCTGCAGCCCCTTGAAGTCAAGAAAGGCGATAAGATCTTGTTTGGAAAATATGCAGGAACAGAGATCAACATAGAGGGTGACGAACACCTCATCATGAGAGAAGATGATATCATCGCAATCGTAGAATAAACGTATTCTGGGGCTTCTTAATTAGCCACAATCAAAAAATGAGGGAGGATTATAAACATGTCAAAAGAGATTAGGTACGATACAAAGGCCAGGGAATCATTACTCAGAGGTGTCAATACCCTTGCCAATGCAGTAAAGGTCACCTTGGGACCAAAGGGCAGGAATGTCATTCTGGATAAATCCTTTGGCGCACCCACTATCACAAAAGACGGTGTTACAGTAGCCAAGGAAATTGAGCTGGAAGATAAATTTGAAAATATGGGTGCTCAGATGGTCAAGGAGGTTGCATCCAAAACATCTGACGTAGCCGGAGACGGTACAACCACAGCCACGGTCCTGGCACAGGCAATTTACAGGGACGGCTCAAAGCTGGTTGCGGCCGGAGTCAATCCCATGGCCATTAAAAGGGGAATTGAGAAGGCCACAGAGGTCGCAGTGGCCGAGCTGAAAAAGATATCCAAACCTACCAAGGACCAGGAAGAGATCGCCCAGGTGGGAACCATATCAGCCAACAATGACGCAACCATCGGGAACATCATTGCCGAGGCCATGAACAAGGTTGGCAAAGAAGGTGTCATTACGGTGGAGGAAGCAAAAAGCATGGATACCACCCTGGAAGTGGTTGAAGGTATGCAGTTTGATCGCGGCTACCTCTCTCCTTACTTTGTCACAAACGCGGAAAAGATGATATGCAATTTGACAGAACCTTATATTTTGCTTCATGAGAAAAAGATAAGCACCATGAAGGACCTGGTTCCTATCCTGGAGCAGATTGCCAAGATGGGAAAACCACTCCTGATTGTTGCCGAAGACGTGGAAGGCGAGGCCCTTGCCACATTAGTAGTCAACAGGTTGAGAGGGACCCTGCAGTGTGCGGCAGTAAAGGCCCCTGGATTTGGTGACCGGAGAAAGGCCATGTTAGAGGACATTGGCATCCTAAGCGGCGGCAAGGTGATATCAGAGGACCTGGGTCTGAAGTTGGAAAACATTACCTTGAACGATCTTGGTACGGCCAAAACAATCACAATTGATAAGGACAATACAACGATCGTGGATGGCGGAGGAAAGCGGAGTGATCTGGAGGGCAGGGTCAAACAGATCCGGGCACAGATCGACGAAACCACATCCGACTATGATAGCGAGAAACTTCAGGAAAGACTGGCCAAATTGATCGGTGGCGTGGCGGTGATCAATGTGGGTGCGGCCACAGAGATCGAAATGAAAGAGAAGAAGGCCAGAGTGGAAGATGCCCTGAATGCCACAAGGGCTGCTGTGGAGGAGGGGATTGTCCCCGGAGGCGGAGTTGCCTTCTTACGGACACTTCCAGCGCTTTCTAAGTTAAAACTGGAAGGCGAGGAACAATCCGGAGTTAATCTTGTGATGAGGGCACTTGAGGAACCGATTCGCCAGATTGTAAATAATGCCGGGGCTGAAGGGTCTGTGGTGGTAGAAAAGGTCAAAGCGGGAAAAGGCGCCTTTGGCTACAACGCGGAAAAGGGCGAATATGAAGACCTTTTGAAGGCTGGCATTGCTGATCCAACCAAGGTCACGAGATTTGCCCTGCAGAATGCCGTGTCGGTTGCGTCTCTGCTGTTAACCACCGAAGCTATGGTTGCGGAAAAACCAAGAGAAAAGGAAGACATGCACGGAATGCCTCCTGGAGGCGGCATGGGTGGCATGGGTGGTATGGGGGGAATGATGTAGGGAAGTTCCTCTAAGCTTTCATTATAAGTGACGGGTTTCTTTTCCGTCACTGTCAGCTATTATAAAAATTGTATCCGGAACGAGAAAGTTCA
Organism: Desulfobacterales bacterium; assembly: GCA_022013615.1. The sequence continues at coordinate 19,334 of JAKLQB010000393.1, forward strand.
TGTTTCCGGGTACAATTTTTTTTGCACTGAACAGCTACTAATCGATGTCAGTTGTCCGTTCAAGAGGAAAAAGCAAATTACTTTTTTGCTCTGGCCTCATCAATTTTTTCGCCTAAAATTTTTAAATACTTGGCAAAATTGCTGGCCCTTTGAAACCGTTGATCCGGATCTTTTGCCAGAGCCTTATCAATTAGTTGCTCGCAGGGTCTTATCACCTTTGGGTTTATTTGCCGCGGAGAGGGATGTTTTGCTTGAGTGATTTGATAAAAAAGCTCTGTTAGGGTTTTACCACCAAAGGGGAGCTGGCCGGTCAAGAGCTGAAAAAACACTATACCAAGGGAAAAAATATCCGAGCGACCATCGATTTCCATACCATTAATCTGTTCCGGAGACATGTAGTTGGGTGTTCCAAGGATAATCCCCGTTCTGGTCTGAGAGGAAGAGACCGCCTTGGCAATGCCAAAATCCGTTACCTTAATATGCCCGTTTTTTAAAAGCATGATGTTCCCAGGTTTAATGTCTCTGTGGATTACGCCCTGCGTGTATGCATAATCCAGGGCGTCGGCCGTTTCAGCAATGATGTCCAGGACTTTCCGTAAGGGCAGGAGGGAGTTTTTCCCACAAAAATGTTCAAGATCTTCTCCCTCCAGAAGCTCCATGGCCATATAAGTCAAATCGTAATCCTCTCCCACATCGTGAATAGATATAATCGAGGGATGCGATAGTCTTCCGGCCAATTCAGCTTCCTTGAAAAAGCGTTCCTTCACCTCTTTTGCCTGCTGCTCTTCAAAATCGTCGGAGAAACGGATAGTCTTAATGGCCACCAGGCGATTGATCTTGGGGTCCTTTCCCTTATAGACAACTCCCATAGCACCCTGGCCCAATTCCTCAAGGATCTCATATCGTCCAACCGTGGGTTTCGTATCAAGATCATCTGATATTACGAGTTTTCCCTCATCTTTCCTCTTATGTTTTCCAAGAGGCAGATCCCCGGCGAATTTTCTCAATTTGGGTATCCGTGCATCCAGATCCCGGAAAATCTCCCCCTGTTGAACAATATATTCGTATACGGTAATGGCCTTGTTAATCATCCGCTTGCGTTCGAAATCAAGACCCAGGTTATAAAGGACGTCTTTCATGTCATCATCAAGGGGGCATTTCCTGAGTTTTTCAAACGCCAGGTCCAACAGGCCCTGACTCTGCAGGCTCAGGCCAAGCATCCTGTTTGTTTCAAAGCCTTCCTTTGACGAGAGCGCGAAAGTTTTCTGGCTGATCACGGTTTCTTTTACCAGGAATACCACATAAATGGTCATGAGAGAAAAACAGATATAGACAACCTTAAACCATATATTCAGACTCATAAAGAAGATCAGTCCGGTTATAAAAATGCCAAAAAGCATTGCCCCCAGCACAGCGGTCCTGGAGAAGTAATCCAGTTTGGGGAAGAAAAAACACGACAAAAGGCCAAGCACCAGGATCAAAAGTGCCTCTATATAGGGCATGGCTTCAGGCCGTTTAAGGTACCTTCCGTTTATAAAACCTTCTATAATATTGGCTGTCAGTTCGACCCGCGGCATCTTGGGGTCTACCGGGGTATTGATGGAAACACCTCCATCTTCCGCTGTAAATCCAATAAGCACTATTTTCCCATCAAACACGGCAGGAACTTTTTTCACCTTCAGGATGTCAACGAAGGAGTAATAGGGGAAGGACTTTCTCCCACCCTTAAATTTAACAAAAATCTCGCCCTTTGTCGTAGGAATGATCTGCTTGTCTAACTTGATTGCTTCGTTCTGTACAACCACCTGTTTCGGGTATTTGTTCAGGTAATCGAGGGCGAGGCGAATGGGCATTGAAGGTATGATATGCCCTCTATAATTGATAAAGGGAAGATGAACCTGCCCTGCCATCACTTCATCGGGAGGCAAGTTGATGTGCCCGATACCCCGAGAATTCTCTGACAGTTCAAGAAAGGGGGTTGTGAGCTCATTTACAGATACATATTGCTCAAGTTTCCTCCCAACACCGGTGGCTTTCAAGGAATTTTCGTCAAGAAAAGAGTCGCTTGGGATTACAAGTTCAGTGTCGTATTGCCCGAATTTCCCCACAACCGGGAGTATAATATTTCCTGATTCCTTAACCGTCTGTGAAAGTTTTTTGTCATTATCAAGGTTCTCTTCAATTTTTTTTAATTTTTCAAGGACCCAGACATAAGAGGCTTTTTCACCGGTGGTCTCCTGCTGCTGAGAGATAGCCTCGTAAAGTCCTTTGACCTCCTTTAGTCCCTGGTTTTGTTCCTTTTGGCTGAAAACAAGATCCAGTCCGATCAGCTTTGCGCCATTGGCTTTCAAAATGCGAATCATCTCGGCAATCAAAGACCTTGGCCAGGGCCAGGGACCGAGCTGGTTTAAGCTCTTCTCATCAATATTGACTATTGCAATTTTGTTTTCCCCCATTGATCTGGGTAAATCCAACCGCATCTCAACGCTGTAGACAATTCTCTCCACGCTCTCTAACAACGGGAAGGCCCTGAAGGAGAGAAATATATAAAAAACGGCGATGAGCGCAGTGATCAAAAGGTCTGCTCTATTAACGGTGAGTTTCATACAATGGCTTCAGCTACGTCCTTTTGTACCCGATCGAACCATCAGACAAGGAGGTTTTTTTGTCGATAGGAACAATAAGGTTTTATAATTCTATGATAATATCAAAATGCCTGCATATTGTCAAAAAGAAACAAGGCCTTGCGGCAATTCTCATTATGACCCTTAGGCCCTGCCAGATGAAAGCCATAATTAGAATTGCTGAAGGCCTTGCAGCAATGCAAGTCCTGGTTTTACAGGAAGGGAAGAGGCCCCCGCAGATCACAGCATGGATTAAGACCAGGAAAAATTATCACGAAGTAAAAATAGAATTACTGCAAACACATTTTTCCTTGAAAGGGGAAAAATAAGATGATAATTTCTAATACCACATGGAAAGCGCGCCTGAAAGGAAAAACAGAGAAGTAGGAGCACCTGAATGACAGAGAATAAACCCCAGCGCATACCGAACATGGCTGAGAAGAAAAACCTTGTCGACAGGCGAAGACTTGGTGAATTGTTGGTGGAGACCGGCCTCTTGACCCGCGAAAAACTCAAAGATGCCCTGGAAGCCCAGAAAGGCACGGGGAAAAGACTGGGCCAGATTTTGATGGACAGGCATCTTATTTCAGAGGAAGAAATCGCTTTTGCATTGGCCATGCAGCTCAAGATTCCTTTCATGGACCTCACGGATTATCCCATCAACGATAACGTTGTTGAAACGATCCCTGAGCATATTTGTAAAAAGTTTTACTGCATCCCAATAGACAAGAAAGAGAATGTCCTTCATGTTTCCATGGCTGATCCTCTTGACCTCAACATGATGAAGGAACTCCAATTTGTAACAGGACTGAATATTCATCCTGCGATCTCGACAGCCACACAAATACATGAACGACTTCAAAAATACTACCATCCGGACACGTCCATCAGCGATGTTGGCGCGGAACTTGCCAAGGAGGATTTTCTTGAGTTCTACCCTGAAGAGGAAGAAATTGATGATGCTGAACAGGAGGCAATAAGTAACCTCCAGGACTCGCCGTTTGTCAAGATGGTGGACCTGGTCATCAAGAATGCCATAAAAAAAGGAGCTAGTGATATCCATATTGAGGCCCAGGAGCACTATGTTAGAATACGGAATCGTATTGATGGTGTCCTGCAAGACGCAATAAAACTCCCGAAATGGACACAACCCGTCATCATTTCACGTATTAAGGTCTTGAGTGGCATGGACATTGCCGAAAAAAGGCTTCCCCAGGACGGAAGGATTCGGGTTAGGACCAAAGAGTCTCCAGTAGACCTGCGCGTCTCGACACTCCCTACCTTCTATGGTGAAAAGGCAGTCATACGGATCTTGAACAGACAGACGGCTTCTCTTTCCATGGATATGCTCGGGTTCAGCGAAGAAAACACAAAAATCTTGCGTGGTTTTATCAAACGACCACAGGGCATGATCCTTATTACCGGGCCAACAGGGAGCGGAAAGACCTCAACCCTTTACGCCTGTATGCGAGAGGTAAGATCCGATGCAGTGAATATAATAACGGTTGAAGATCCGATTGAGTATGAAATGACTGGCATTAACCAGGTTCAGATAAACGAAAAAGTGGGATTAACCTTTCCTTTCATCCTACGTTCAATACTAAGGCAGGATCCAAATGTTGTTATGGTGGGCGAAATCAGAGACCGGGATACAGCCGAGATCGCGCTTCAGGCGTCTCTGACCGGTCACCTGGTGCTATCGACCCTCCACACCAATGATGCCCCATCTGCAGTTACAAGGCTCGTGGATATTGGAATGCCTCCTTATCTGATCGCTTCTTCTGTTGTAGGCGTAATTGCCCAGCGGCTGGTCCGGGTAATCTGCCCCAGATGCAAAGAAGAATATATCCCAAGCTCTGAGGAACTTTCCCGAATCAGTATGACCCAAAACGAACTCCCTTTTAAATTCTACCGGGGGACCGGGTGTGCCGCATGCAATAATACAGGTTATAAGGGGCGTACATCTATTGAAGAAATCATGATCATGGGGTATAAAATTAGAGAACTTATCCAATCAGGAGCCAGTGTTGATAACATTCGAGACGCGGCCCTGGTGACCGGTATGACAACATTGGGCTTCAGTGGACTTGAAACGATCCGAAAGGGGATTACTACGATCGAAGAAGTTCTGAAGGCCGTCTTCCAGAAAGAAGAAATGACCACCATTTGTTCTCACTGCGGCAAGGCAGTGAGCGTGGATTTCAGGGATTGCCCCTTTTGCAAGAACCCACTGGTGCCTACCTGCACCTCTTGTGGACGGATCGTAGAAGCGGACTGGGTGGTCTGCCCTCACTGTAGAAACGATCTTAAACCGTAGAATCCAACCTAACCCAGGCCTCCCAGATATTTCTTGACTAAACAGCCCTTTTTTTCTATTATTTATAGATTGGCTTTCGCGGGAAAATTGAGCCCCCGGCAGAGATGAAGTTTTTTGGGATTTCATAAGCTAAACAGCCAAGCGCATCTTAATCGGGCCGGAGAAGGGCTTTTGCTGGCTGGGGGAAGTTTCAAAGTGACTTTTTTATGAGGTTATCTACGTCAGATGCAGTGTAAACATCATCCAGATCGAATAGCAGAACACATCTGCGTTAACTGTAGCGCGCCAATTTGCCATAATTGCGCTGAGGAGGTCAAGCCGGGGGTTTACAACTGTTTTCAATGCGCGATGCTTCAGTCTGTTTCAGACAGCGGCGCCGGCCTGACAGACAGGCATGAAAAAGCCCTTAAGAAAAGCGGGAAACGAAAGAAAAAATGGGGCCCCTTTCAGTACTTTGTGGTACTTTCCTCTGTCTTGATTCTTGTGATGTGGGGTGTAATTATGTTTGGAGGGCAGCCTGCTCCCCAGCAGACTGCTGAATTTGCGAAAAAGGGGAGGGTCCTTCTTTTCATGGTGGATGGGGCATTAAAGCGTTATGCGCACTACGAAGAAAGTAAATACCCCATAACACTCTCCGATCTTATTCCCAACTATCTTTCACTCAGACAGAATGAACTCTTCTATTTGGACCAGCTTACCTATGAAAGCGATATAGATGCCGGTTACAGGCTGTCCCTGTCCAATCTAAAAAAGGGTGAAATGAATATAATTCTTTCTCCCAAAGGGATTGAGCACATCCCATTTGTGGGAGGGGGAGCTTGATGAAGAGGAACAGGGGCTTTACACTTATTGAGGTGATAGTAGTCATCGCCATCCTAGGGATCCTTGCCGCCACTGCCATACCGCTTTATACTATTTATCGGCAGCGTACTTATGGGTCTGAGGCGGTAGTGATGGTGAAACAGATCATTAACGCTGAAATAGCGTATTATCTCGAAAATGATACATTTTACCCTCCCAACCTTGGAGATATTATACAGATCTTTAATAATGACCCACCTAACAAACAGGAAATCACCGACACTAAGAATGCACTTAAGATCGTCATTCCGGTGAGGCACAATCTGGACTTCGAGATTAGACGTTCCCCAGATATTACCGATGTGGATGCGGTTTGGGTAAGAGTAGGATCCGCCAGGGGGGCTTTCGCTCTTTTTAGTGACGGTTCTACGTCTATCGCCGGGTCAGTAAACATTGACGGAAAAATTCTGCCATAATTATTTAAACAAAGGTATTGCAGTTGGGATTATTCAATAATTTTCTTGCCAGCGGCGTAAAGGCGGAGGCTCCGGAAAAAATAAGGAGGATTAAGGTCCTCAACCTGTTTGAACTGGTTTTTGTAATCGCGGCCCCGTTGTTGGGGCTTTTTTATTATTATGTTGGGGCCTTTTTTCTTTTTAAGACAGGCCTGGCTGCGGGCGGCCTTGGAGTCGCGGCAATTCTCCTCCTGAGGATAACAAAGAACCCTGCGTTGACGGGTAATTTTGCCGTATTAGTCCTGTGGGCCTTCTTATTTGTCATCCGGTGGAATACCGGAGGAATGCCCGCCGACGGGCTGATACTTTTATCCTGGGTCTGGAACGCGGTTATTATTCTCCTGGCTATCTATGTGACCGGCTACATGTGGGGAACAATCTGGGCCTGCGTGGTGTTTATGGAAAGCGGCTTTGCAGTATATCTCTTTCGAGGCGGACACCAATTCATTAATGTTATCCCCCCGGAAGTTTCCCCGGTTTATTCTTTGGGTTTCTATCTCATGGGCCTCCTGGCAACTCTCCTGTTTGCCTTTTTGTTTGAGAAGGGAAGAAATGATGCTCAAATACGGGAGGAAGAGAAGTCGAAGGTCTTGAAGGATTCGAGAAGATATACCGAGGATATTCTGGAAAGATCGCCAGTGCCCACTTTTGTGTTGGATAATAGTCACCGTGTTATCCAGTGGAACCGCGCTTGCCAGGAGCTTACAGGCATTGCGCCTCAGGAAATTCTTGGCAATAGGGTATGGGACGGGTTTTTTTTGGATGAACAGGGATGCCTGGCCGATAAACTGCTGGATAATCCGGAGGCTCTACCCAGAGAATACGGTGAATCCATGATATCGAGGACAGAAAGCGGGAGTTTTGCTGTCGAGACCCTGCTTCCCAATCTTAAAGGGGGTTTGCGGGCAATTGTTAACACGGCTCCGATCCTTGATGAAAATGGCGGGGTGAGAGGTGCTATACAGACCATCCAGGATATTAGTAAGCGCCAGGAAACTGACGAAACCAGTTCAAATCGCACGTATGGCAGCAATGACCACTCGGCCTTTCCGGTATTCAAGATCGACACTGCGGGTAATATATCCAGTTGGAACAAGGCGTGTGAAGATAGTTTTGGCCATCTATCATCCGGAATGTTAGGAAACAGCCCTTTGACTCTGGTATCTAAGGGCTACCGGCGTGATTTCAAAGATACCATTGTTCGAGTGTTTAAGGGAGAGTCCGTTAAGTCTAAAGAATGGAAATACGAGACCAACGAAGGAAAGCCCTGTTATGTGCTTGCCAATATAGAACCGGTAAAGGGCCTTTCCGGGCAGGTTGTGGAATGCATTGTCACAAGCTCAGACGTTACTGAACTTAAGTATAGGATGAAAAAGCTGGAGCGCTATGCTGTGGATAAAAAGGAAAAATTCAATAAACTTTCAGAGGATTATAACCTGTTAAAAAGCAATATTGCCTCTTTTATCCGTAAAAAAAATGGGTAAGAGCCTCCTCGCGTCCCTACTGATTTGCAACGTATGACTCCTATTCCAGCACTTCATAGACCATAATCCCTGAACTTTTCCCTTTGACCTTCCTGGTTCCAATCTCCTGGATCTTGAATTTGTTCTTTACCAAACCAAAGGTTTCCTCACCTATAATGATCTGGTTTGGTTTGGCGATGGACTCCAGTCGTGAGGCAACGTTGACTGGATCCCCGATCACCGTGTATTCCATCCTTTTTGGAGACCCGATATTCCCGGCTACGACACGACCGGTGTTCAGGCCAACACGTATATCGAATCTTCTGTCAGCGCTCGTTGTTTTCATCATGGCTGTTAACTGTCGCCTTATTTCAAGGGCTGTGCGAACAGCTCTTTCAGCATCGTCTTCCTTTTCCATTGGCGCCCCGAAAACAGCCATGAGCCCATCACCGATATATTTATCCAGGGTGCCCCCATGGCTAAAGACAATATCAGTCATACGCGAAAAATACCGGTTTAAAATAATATTGATTTCACGGGGTGGCATTGTTTCTGAAAGGCGCGTAAAACCAACAATGTCTGCGAAAAGAATGGTCGCTATCAGTTCCTTGGACTCCATGATATCATCTATTGTCTCTTCCCCTCCTTTAAGGATCATTTCAATGACCTGGGGAGAGTGGAAGCGCTGCAGTCTGTTTCGCATTCGCTCTTCTTCACGGATTCGTTCGTTTAGAGCGGACTGCTCAATGACCATGGCAGCCTGACTGCCTATGGCTTTAAGGAGTTCCAGATCGTCCTGATTGAACTGATTATCGATTCGTATACTGTCTAATTGTATTACACCGATAATCTTATCCTCTCGCCAAAGGGGCACGCATATGGCAGACCTGATCTGCTGTATCATCGCGCTTTTGGCCCCGTCCAGCCGGGAATCAGTCATGGCATTGGATATAAGAAGGGCTACCTTGCCATTGATGACTTTGTCAATAAGAGTGCGGCTCGCCTTTATTTCTCGTTTAGATTTCCCGTGCTCCGTCTTATGCTTGACGA